>JAGQWL010000396.1 GCA_020437385.1 Bacteroidota bacterium | reverse complement strand
CGCCGAACTCGACGTCGAGAGTGTCTTGAAGGATGAGATGGCCTCAACGGACGGCAGCCAACGAACGGTCATGAAGACCGACTACTACCTGAGCAATCTTAGCGGATCGCCATTTGATCTTGCGAACCTGGGTGCGCCATCCGAATACGAGCAGATAGAGAACCCGATGAAGGCTGCGCTCAAGTCAATGCAGAACTGACGGCGAGCACTTCGAAGTATGGACTGCAACTGCAGGAAGCGCAAAGAAGTTGACCGACGGGCGCCGACGCACGCTGCTGCGCCGGCGCCTTCGCTTATCGAATGGGCGATGAGGGAACCGGGGTTTCGACCAGCAATCCACGCAGCGACGTTTCCCTGGCGCCGTTGCCGGTCTTCTGATAGAGATCGATAAGGCGTTCGATCGCGCGTTGTGTATAGGGATCTTCCAGGCCTCGTGACTCCCGCAGAAGATCAAAACCTTCCTGCAGCGCGGCCTCCGCCTCCTTGTATCGCCCGGCCGCGGTCAGGACCGCACCCAGATCTCGCTTCGCCTGCCCGATTCGAAACTGACTCGGATGAGTCGCACGCTCGCGTCGCGTCAGGACATCTCGCATCGTTCGCTCCGCTTCGGCCAGACGATCCGCCTCGAGGTACATCATCGCGAGGTTCTCCAGCGTGATCAATGTATCGTCGTAATCAGGACCATACTGTTCCTCTCTGATAGAGAGCGCCCGACGGAAGGCAGCCTCCGCATTCGCAAAGTCCTTCTGTTCCGTTCGAATAAGGCCAAGCTTGTTTTCGGCAACCCCTACGTAGGAGTGCCGCGGATTGTACACCTGGGCATACAGACGGCTCGCCTCTTCGAGATATGGTTCCGCGGCGTCGTAGTCTCCCTTCGTGTAGTACAGCCAGCCAATGAGGTGCAAACTGTGCGCAACCGTAATATGCTCCTTACCGAAGAGCTTGCGGTTGATGTCCAGCGCCTTGAGCTGTTGATCGAGTGATTCGTCGTAGCGACCAAGATCCTTGTACACTACTCCGAGGTTGCTTCGCGTGTCGGCAACCTGCGGATGATCCTCGCCGAACAGACGCAGTCTCATCTGCAGGGCCTGCTCGAGGTACGTCACGCCCTCCTCGGGATGTCCCTGCCCCACCAGGAATGCCCCGTATCCGTGCAGCGCAGTTGCGAGATCCGTGTGTTCGGTGTAGGCCGCACGTGCAATCGTGAGGGCCTCCCGGAACGCCTGTTCCGCTTTCGTCGTCTCGTCCAAGCGCCGGTAGATGTAACCAAGATTCCCGAGGGTCTCGGCAAGCCGCGGATCGCCGGGCGGCAGCACGCGACGTTGGATCGCCAGGGCCTCCTCAAACGAATCCAGGGCACGCGCCGATTCGTCATCTTCCATATAGACGATGCCGAGCATGTTGAGCGTTTCGGCAATACGCTCTTCCGCGGGCTCCTCGGGTCGACGAAGCCGGCCGAGTGCGTTTTCGAGCATCTCGACTGCAGGCCTGCCGACGCCGTTCTTGTGCATGGTCCAGCCGAGCAGCGCCATCGTCGAAGCCACCTTCGGATCCAGGGAATCGTAGACGCGGTCCTGCAGGGTTCGCGCCCGCTTCAACACCTCGATCGCCTTGTCATACTCCGCGTAGTCTTCGTAGAGGTCGCCGATGTTGACGTACACCTGAGCCTGCACCTCGGGATGTATGGCGGGATCCGCCTCGATCGACTTGATACCTTCCTGAAGAATTTCGTTGACCCGAACCGTCCCCTGGGCAGATCGATTGGGACCAAACGCACCAAGCAGCCCCGACATGAACGTCGCGACCTGCTGTGACTTCTCGGCCTCGAATTGCGCGATATTGCGCTGCCGCGTCACACGAGACGTGTGAAAGAAGATTGAGCCGAACGTCAGCACGAGGACCGCAATCGAGGTCACAACGATCTTGGCATTCCGGACGACGTACTTGGAGACCCGATACCTCAACGAGTCCGGCCGTGCGCGAAGCGGTCGCCCCTCAAGGAAACGGCGAATGTCGGCGGCCATCGCTTCCGTCGAGAAGTACCGTCGCTCCGGCTCCTTCCGCAAGGCCTTCATTACGATCACGTCGAGGTCGCCCCTGAGTTTGCGAACGAGGCGGTCGGTTACGAGCGGATCCGATGCCGATCGGACACTCTGCGCCGCACCTGATCCGGAGAGCGCCTTCGTCACCGCAGCCGACGGTTTATCCGGAACGACCTCGCAAACCAACCTTCGCAGTTCCATCGGATCCGTCTGGTCCACCACGAACGGCCGCTGACCGGTAAGCAGCTCGTACAGAACCACGCCGAGACCATACACGTCGGACGAAGTAGTCACGTTGTGACCGCGAACCTGCTCCGGAGACGCGTAATCGGGCGTCAGCCAGAAAGACCCGGTGCGCGTTCGAACATTCTGCCCGTCTTCGTTAGCTCGCTCGTTGATGACCTTGGCGATGCCGAAGTCCAGAAGTTTCGGTACACCGTCTGCCGTGACAAGAATGTTCGAGGGCTTGAGGTCTCGATGGACGACCAGGTTTCGATGCGCGTACTGGACCGCCTCCATCGCCTTCATGAAGAGCCGAAGCCGCTGTTCGACGGAAAGACGCTCCTCGCGGGCATACTGGGTTATCGGACGCCCTGCCACGAACTCCATGACGAAATATGGCCGACCGTCTTCCGAAACGCCGCCGTCGTACAGGCGGGCAATATTCGGGTGATTGAGCGAAGCCAGAATCGTTCGCTCGAAACCAAAACGCCGGACAACCTCATCCGTATCGGTACCACGCTTGATCAGTTTCAGTGCATACCGCTGCCGAATCGGCCCGAAGTCCCGCTCGGCCTCGAACACGATCGCCATGCCGCCACGTCCAACTTCGCGGACCACCCGGTACTGCCCCACGACGCTGCCCGGCTTGATTGGATTTCGGTCGACGATGTGTGTGATCTCATGCGCAAATTCATCCCACAGCTGACCGGAGAACGCACCTCCTTCTTCCGCCAGAATCGTCGCACCGTCGACGGCCTTCAGCAGCGAGCAGACCTCGTCCTTGACGTCTTCAGAAAATCCGACGGCGTTTCGCACGAACGATTCGCGCTCGTCCGGATCGGCGTCGAGCGCTCTCTTGAACAGTTCGTCTACGATGTGCCACTGGTCAGTTGCCGAACTCATTTTCAGCGTTTAGCATCCGATGCAGGTAGGCGCGCGCACGATTCCAGTCCCGGTGCGCCGTTCGAACCGAGATCTGCATCGCGTTCGCAGTCTCTTCTATGGTCATCCCGCCGAAGAAGCGACACTCGACAAGCTGCGCCAGCCGTGCATCGTGCTTGGACAGGGCCGTCAACGCATCGTCCAGCGCGATGAGTTCGCTGGCCTGGGCATCAACGGAGATCAGGTTGTCATCAAGGGTCACGCGATACTGGTCGGCGCCGCCACGCTTCTGGGCATTTCGGCGGCGGGCGTAGTCTACAAGTATTCTGCGCATCCCCCTTGAAGCGATTGCGGAAAAATGGACGCGATCCTGCCAATTGCCTGGACTTCCGGAAAGATTCAGGTAGCACTCGTGAACCAGTCCCGTCGTGTTAAGCGTATGGCCGGAGCGCTCCCGACGCAGATGCAGGTGCGCGATCCTGCGCAGCTCGTCATAGACGAGCGGAAACAGTCTCTCGTATGCAGACTGATCGCCCTCGCCGTACTCGACGAGCAGCTGCGTGATTTCGCCTGGATTGTCGTTAGACATCTGGATAGATCCGGCGGGGTGAGGTTAGGGGTGTGGCGAGAAGTTACAGAAAATCGCCTCACCTCAGGAGCCGACGACCGGCGTATTTGTATATAGAAACCCACGGTAGCGGCCCACCGACGTCGCCGAGCCCGGCGAACCCGCTGATCCCCGCACGGCGCAATAACGGATCACTGTGGAATTCGATGCATTCACCGATACCTGTAATCGACTGTTTTGCAACGTCTTATCGGTTATCGCGGAGTATTCATAACTGGTGGATAACATTCGGTTGCAAAACGGTTTTGGTGCCCGTTTATTGGGCGCGCCCCCGTCAACCACTGGACCACGAACACGTCCTCATGGATGCGTGAATCAGCCTTCTTTGGTGCCGTGCGGCAGCGTTACACCCGTAGTTTTCAATTAGTGTCCATCTATGTATCTGAGCAAACTCGAGGTTCACGGATTTAAGAGCTTCGCCGACCGCACCGCCCTTGCATTTGATCCGGGGGTGACTGCCGTAGTCGGACCGAACGGATGCGGAAAGTCGAATATCGTCGACGCGGTGCGCTGGGTCATCGGCGAACAGCGAGCGAGGATCCTTCGCTCGGACAAGATGGAAAGCGTGATCTTCAACGGTACCGCCAAGAAGCGGCCGCTGGGAATGGCGGAGGTCATGCTCACGATTGAAAACAACCGCGGCGTCCTCCCGATCGAATACGACGAGATCACAATCGGGAGACGACTCTTCCGGTCAGGCGAGTCCGAGTATCTGATGAACGGGATTCAGTGCCGCCTGAAGGATATCACCGACCTCTTCATGGATACCGGGATGGGTGCCGGCGCCTACTCGGTGATCGAGCTGAAGATGATCGAGGAGATTCTCTCGGACAACGCCGCGGATCGCCGCAGACTTTTTGAAGAGGCTGCCGGCATCACCCGCTACAAGCTCCGTCGCGCACAGACGTTGAAGAAGCTCCAGAACACGCAGGTCGATTTGAATCGGCTTCGCGACCTGCTTGACGAGATAGAAAAGCGCGTCAAGAGCCTGCAGCGACAGGCAGCCAAGGCGTCCCAGTTCAAAGAGATCGAAGGGCGCCTGCGGATCGTCGAGTTGTCTCTTGCACGGGTTGAGTATGACCGCCTCGCCGAGCTGCGACGCGGCCTCGAGTCGGAACTCAAGGGTCTGCAGGACCAGCTCGAAGGAAGATCTGCGGAACACGGTCAGTCAGAGGCCCAGCTGGAGGCGCTTCGCGCCGAGCTGATGGAACGGGATGAGACGTACGCTGCCGCGCAGCGCAACCTGAACGACCATCTCAGGCGCGTCAGCGAAATCGAAGCCGACATCAGACTGTACAGCGAGCGCATCGGAAGCGGCGAGCGCGACATTGCTCGCGCCAAAAGTGAGCAGGAGGAAGCCGATCAGCAGATGGAAGGGCTGATCGAGTCCATCCAGACGGGCGACGTCGACCTTGCTCGTGCGCGACCGGTCCTTGAAAAGGCGAACACGGACCTCGAGGCTGCGACTGTTGAGCGCGATAAGGCGCAGGAACGTGCGGACGCCGCGCACAAACGGCTGCTGGATGCCCGTGAAAAGGAGCAGACTCTCGCCGATTCGGCCGCTGAGCAGCACCGACAGCTCGACCGCCTCCACAGCAGGGTAGAGCTGTTGCAGCAGGATGCGGCCTCGGCAACCTCACACGACGTTGATCTCGCCGAAGAGGCGGATCGGATGAAGGCCGCGCTTGCCGAAGCCGATGAGCAGTTCTCACGTGCGCGACAGGTGACCGGGGCGAAGCGCACCTTACTGACGCAGACGATCGCCGAATACGAGGCGCGCCAGTTGGCGCTCTCCTCCGCCGAGGAGGATCTACGGGCAAAGGAACGAAAGCTCGAAGCCGCTACTGCCGAGGTTCAGCTGCTCGAAAGCGTGGTGTCGTCTTATGAAGATTTCTCCGACGCCATTCAGTTCCTGGCCGAACACGACAGCCTCGACGGTGACGAGCTGCTGACCGTGGCCGACGTAATCGGTTGCGACGATGAGTATCGGGGCGCCATTGAAGCCGCCCTCGAAGCATTCTCGGATTGCGTTGTCGTCGAAAACGAAGCCAGTGCGCGTGCGGCGCTGGCGACACTGCGGGAGGCAGGAAAAGGACGCGCCACCTTCGTTGTCCTCAACCGGCTGCCCTCCGACATTCAGCGCGCCGAAGCCATCGCCGGTACGACGCCATTGGTCGACCTCGTGCGACCAGTTTCCGACCGGTATGCACCTCTTGCCGAGCTTCTGCTGCACAACTGCTTCCTCGCGGATTCACTTGCGGACGTGGACATTCGCGACTTCGGAGGCGCCCGTTTTTTTGATCGATCGGGGGAATGGCAGGACGATCGCGGCCTCCTTCACGGTGGCAGTCAAGCTACAGAATCCGACGGAACTCGCCGGATCGGGCGCCGCGAACAGCTACGGGTAACGCGGGAACGCGTCGACGAGCTGACTTTGGAGTTGGCCCAGCTTCGAATTTCTGTCGATACTGCCGCCGCGGCCCTGAAAGAGATCGACGTCGAGAAGTCGCGGTCCACCGTGGCAGAGTTCGAACGTGCAGAAATCGAGGCCGAGAAGCGGCACGCGCAGATTCGGTTCGAATCGGAAAACCTGGGTAGGCGCCACGCAGAACTCAAGAACCGTATCTCGTCCATACAGGGCTCAATCACCGATGCCCAGCAGGAAATCGAGTCGCTTGTCGCGTCAAGTGCCGAGGCGCTCTCCGCCGTCAAGCTCGCACGGTCCGAGCGAACGGAGGCCGAAGAGTACTTCCAGCAAGCGGAGGCCGAAAACCGCGCCGCCTTCTCCCACTTCTCGGACATCAACGTCGCAGCTGTAGAGGCGCGCAACCTTGTTGACAATCTGGAGCGTGACCTGGATCGGTCCCGCACCGCAGTCGACGACCTGAAGCGCAAGGCCGTCGAACGTGCGGCATACGTCGCCAACGTGACGGAGACCATCCAGAACGACCAGCTTTCGCTGGAGGGCGCACAGGCGCGTCTCGGCGAAGAAAAGGAGCGCCGCGAAGAGCTCGAAGCAAAGGTCACCGAAGCGAAAGACAGCCTCTCAGACAGCCGTGTTCGGATCTCCGAACTCGAGTCACAGCTTCGCGAACTCCGCAGAGTTCGCGAAGAGCAGCTCCGAGCCGAAAACCAGCGGGCGGTCCGCTTGGCGGAGGTCCAGACCAAGACGGAAGAACTGATCCGGCATATCGAGGAAGACTACCAGGTCGCGCTCGCGGACATCGTCGTCGACCACGAGGCAATCAGCGACGAAAAAGCAGCGCGACAGGAAGTTCTCGAAATGCGGCGACAGATCCGGAACATGGGCCCGATCAACGAGCTGGCGCTATCGGAGTTCGAGGAGGAGAAGGAGCGCATGGACTTCATGTCGAAGCAGTTCAACGACCTTCTGGATGCCGAGAAGACCCTCCTGGCAACAATCGACGAGATCAATACAACGGCATCCAACCGCTTCAACGAGACCTTCGCCGCCATACAAAAGAACTTCACGAAGCTCTTCACCGATCTCTTCGGAAATGAAACGACGGCCGAGATCTCGTTGGAGGATCCGAACGATCCGCTGGAATCGGCGATCGAAGTCACGGCCAAACCACGAGGTAAGCGACCAAGCGTGCTGGCCCAACTCTCCGGAGGCGAGAAGACGCTGACAGCGATCGCGCTGCT
>JAGQWL010000395.1 GCA_020437385.1 Bacteroidota bacterium | reverse complement strand
GACACAGCGAATCGTCATTCAGGTTGACCAGGCTCCGTCTGTCGGCGACCGGCGCGAGGTTGTCGAAAAGATTGCGCGTATCGCGGTCATCCGTATCACCGTAGCGTTCCAGGACTCCGTGCTGTGGGATGCGAAGGCAGCCCGGTTCGCCTCCGGTCGCCTGCTCTACGCGGATCCGCCCCTGGAAACAACGCTCATCGACGAAGACAGCTACGTCACTCACCCGGACGCTGACGGCCAACCGGTGTACTACGTGACCCAGCGTCTACCGCAGACCGGACTCGTCATCCGCATCGGCCAGTCCGCCCCGCCCTTGCTCGACCTCGTCCGACGGATGCGAACGACGCTCGTTATCGGGATGGTCATGGCGCTCTTTCTTTCGCTGCTCGGCAGTTGGATCGCGGCGCAACGCGTTACCTGGCCGCTGCAGACGATCCGCAACAGCGCGCGCGCGATTTCGGAGGGAAACTTCAATCAGGACATCGTCGTCGACTCGCGGGCGACCGAGTTCCAGGATCTCGCCGAAAGCCTGAACCGGATGTCCGACAGCTTTCGGGACAAGATCACAAACCTGGAAAAGATGAGCCAGGTGCAGAACGAGTTCATCGGAAACGTCTCCCATGAAGTCCGCAACCCGATCTTTGCCGTAGGCGGCTATCTGGAGGCGCTGGCAACGACGAACCTGTCCGAGGATCAGCGCCAGCGCTATGCCGAAAAGGCCCTGACGAACCTTCAGCGACTCAGCACGCTGTTCAACGACTTGATTGAGATCGCACGTCTCGGTTACCGCGAAGACCTGCTGCAGCGCGAGATGTTCAGCCTGACCGAGCTGGTCCATGACGTAGCGGAGACATTGCGGCCGAAGGCGGCGGACAAGGGGCTGGAATTGATCGCCGACAACCCGGAGATGGTCGTTGTCGCAGATCGAAATCGAATCCGGCAGGTGATCATCAATCTGTCGGAAAACGCGGTCGCGTACTGCGATCACGGATCAGTTGAAATCAGCCTTTCCAAACAGGGCAAAAAGGTAAACTGCGCGATCAGGGATACCGGAAAGGGGATGGCGCCTGAACACCTCGAACGGATTTTTGATCGTTTCTACAGAGTGGAGCCGGACCGGGCGCGCAAGACGGGTGGCACGGGCCTCGGCCTCAGCATCGTCAAGCAGATACTCCAGGCCCATGGCGAGCAGATTCGAGTACAGAGTGTGGAAGGCGAGGGCACAACCTTTACCTTCCAGTTGCCGCTCGTTGAAATCGCGCAGCCCGAAACGGTATAGTTCATACCGCGTATACAGGTTTTCAGCGCCTTTCGCAGCCGGACAACTCATTGCTGCCACCCGAGGCCACCGTGAATGCCGGTCCCACCTTCAGGTGCCGGCAACAACACCGCAACTGGCGGACAGCATTCAGACCAAGGAGAATAATGCCTGAACAAGATCTCTACGTCGATGAGAACGGTTCTTCCGAGAGCCGCTCGACGATTGGCGCGAGGAACGAACTTGATTTCTCTCCACACCCGGGTGATCTGGATTATCACCCGATGCGCCCATCGGATTTCGATCCCGCCGAACTCAAGAGCATCTACCGCACGATGCTGCTTTCGCGCCGCCTCGATGACAAGATGCTCAACCTGCTGAAGCAGGGCAAGGGATTCTTCCATATCGGGAGCTCCGGACACGAGGCCGCGCAGACCGCGGTCGCGTTGTACTCCCAGCCGGGGCACGACTGGTTCTGCTCATACTACCGGGACCTGTGCACGGTCCTGTCGCTCGGGGCGACGAGTCGTGAGGTGATGCTCGCTCACCTGGCGAAGCGAGATGATCCGAATTCCGGCGGTCGCCAGATGGCAGAGCACTTTGGCGACAGGAAGAAACACATTATGACGACGTCGTCATCCGTTGGCGCACAATTTCTTCCGGCCCTCGGATTCGCCATGGGTGTCATCCGGGACGAGACAGATGCGTACGTGTATTGTTCGTGTGGAGACGGAGCCACGTCACAGGGGTCTTTCCACGAGGCGCTCAACTGGGCGGCCCGCCTGAAGGCGCCCATTCTGTTTTACGTGCAGGACAACAAGTACGCAATCTCCGTCCCGTCGCACGACCAGACAGCGGGCGGAACCGCCTACAAGCTTGCCGCCGGTTACGAGGGAATGATGCGGGCTCGCGTCGATGGAACCGACTTCTTCCAGGCTGCCGGGGCGGCTCGCGCGGCCATCGAACACCTGCGGTCCGGCAAGGGACCTGTTTGTCTTGTCGCCGATGTGGTGCGCCTGCTCCCCCACTCGTCCTCGGACGATCACGGCAAATACCGCACGCCCGAAGAACTCCAGAAGGACCGTGACATCGACCCGATTGCACTGTTTGAAGATCGACTGCTGACCTACGGCGTGCTGACCGCCGATGAGGTGAAACAGATCCGAAAAGAGGTACACGCGGAAGTCGAGGATGCGGCCGCATGGGCGACTGCGCAGCCCGATCCCGATCCGGCAACCGCGACGCTGCACGTCCTTGACGAGGATCCGCCGGCGATTGACTTTGCGGACGAACACCCGGAGGAGGGAGAGCGGATTGTCATGGTCGACGCCATCAACCACGCACTGGCTGAGGGAATGGAGGCCAACCCGAAGATGCTGGTATACGGCGAGGATGTCGGCGGCGGAAAAGGCGGGGTGTTCACGGCGACGCGCAACCTGACGAAACTATTCGGGGAAGACCGATGCTTCAACTCCCCCCTGGCCGAGGCCTCGATTGTCGGTACGGCAGTCGGACTGGCAGCCTCCGGCTGGAAGCCGGTCGTCGAGATCCAGTTTGCCGACTACATCTGGCCGGCGATGCAGCAGATCCGCAACCAGGTTGCCCCCTTCCGGTATCGGTCGAACAACGACTGGAGCTGCCCGATGGTCATCCGCGTACCCTGCGGCGGCTACATCCACGGCGGCCTCTGCCACTCGCAGAATGTCGAATCGATCTTCGCTCATTTCCCGGGCCTGGTCGTCGTCATGCCGTCCAATGCGGCCGACGCCAAAGGGCTGTTGAAGACTGCCATCCGCGGAACTGATCCTGTTCTGTTTCTCGAACACAAGGCCCTATACCGTTCGGCGGCAGCGCGTTCCGCCGAGCCGGACGCCGACTTCTGCCTCCCGTTCGGCAAGGCCCGGGTCGTCCGCGAGGGTACCGATGTCACGATTGTCACGTGGGGCATGATGGTGCACAAATCAGTTGCCGCCGCCCGCACGCTCGATAAGGAGGGAATCTCGCCGGAGGTAATCGACATCCGTTCGATATCGCCTCTGGATACGGAATCGATTTTGAAATCCGTCAAGAAGACCGGCAGGCTGCTCGTCATCTACGAGGATCACGAATTTGTCGGATTTGGTGCCGAGATCGTGTCTCAGGTCGCGGATGCGGCCTTCGAACATCTGGACGCGCCGATCCGACGACTCGCTGGAAAATTCTCGTATGTTCCGTTTGCGGATCCGCTCGAACGAGCGGTACTCCCGCAGGACGACGACGTGCTTGGGGCCATCAGGGATATTGTCGGATATTAATTCCGTCGTCCATGGGACAGTCTATTTCTTTGCCACGGATGCTCGCTACGCACACGCCGGCGGTCCTGGTTCATGCGCTCGGCTGGGAGAATCTCTAGTATGGAAGTTCGCATCGACAGGGTCCAGAATCTCCTGGAACGGACGCGTAACGGTGACCAGTCTGCACTGGCGGAGCTTCTTCCGCTCGTCTACGACGAACTGCGGGGTCTGGCCAGACGCGTGCGCGCGCGGAACGGTGCCGCGGAGACGGTGAACACGACTGCGCTGGTTCACGAGGCGTACGAGCGCCTCGCATCGGGATCGAGCCAGTGGAACGACCGCGCGCATTTCTTTCGAGTGGCCGCAACAGCGATGCGGCACATTCTCGTTGACTACGCGCGTCGCCAGAAGGCGTCCAAGCGCGGGGGCGAGCAGGAACACGTCCAGCTATCCAACGCAATCATCTCCGATTCGCAGCGCCCGGAAGAAATCCTCGCGCTCGACGAAGCGTTGAAGACGTTGTCCTCGATTGATACACGGCAGGGAGAAATCGTCGAGTTGCGATACTTTGTCGGGCTTACAATCGATGAGACGGCGGACGCCCTCGGACTCTCGCCGTCGACGGTAAAACGCGAGTGGACGGTGGCACGGGCCTGGCTGCATCGTGAGATGAACAACTCCTGATGGACCGTGGATAGCACCCACAGTACCCGTACGCAAGACTGGAACCTGGTGAAGGAGCTCTTCGCCGACGCGCTCGACCTGCACGTCGACGAGCGCGAAGAGTGGCTCAACAGGCGCTGTCGCAACAACGCCTGGCTGCGTGCCGAGGTCGACGCACTCCTCCTCTCCCACGATCAGGCCGAGTCGTCAGACTACCTTTCCACTGCTGCGATCAATCGGCCGCCGGACCCATTCGAATCCACGCTTGACGTCGGATCGACCGTCGGACCATGGCACCTGGACGCGGTAATTGGTCAGGGTGGAATGGGCCGGGTGTTCAAGGCACATCGTGTTGACGGCGCGTACGACCGCGTTGTTGCCATCAAGCTGCTCCGACCCGATCGCGGTGCCGAGGAAACCCGGTTTCGAAGCGAGTCGCAAATCCTGGCGCGCCTCGAGCATCCGAACATTGCCCGACTGTATGACGCGGGCGTCGTATCCGGCGTGCCGTATCTCGCGATGGCTTTCGTCGACGGCGATCCGATCACGAAATACGCGGAGAAGCAGGGTCTCAACGTAGACGAACGAATCAAACTCTTCCTTCAGGTCGCGGATGCAACGGCCTTCGCGCATCGCAACCTGGTTGTCCACCGTGATCTCAAGCCGTCGAACATCCTCGTCGGCGAAGGCGGAAACGTTTCCCTGCTCGACTTCGGCATCGCCCGCATTGTAGGCGAAGATGGCATCGAGGTGACGCAGACCGCATCGAGCGGACTTGCACTGACGCTGGCGTATGCGGCGCCCGAGCAGGTGCGCCGGCAGCCGATCACCACGTCAACAGATATCTACTCGCTGGGGCTCGTTCTTTTCGAACTGTTGAGCGGCCGACGCGCGTATTCGATTGCAGACAAGAGCCTCACGGAGATCGACCGGATTGTCTGCGAGACCGATCCGGAGCCCCTTGATGCTCACGGTCAACCGTTCGGGAGCCTCAGCGGTGACCTGACGACGATTGTCATGAAGGCGATAGCCAAGGCGCCGGAGGATCGCTATCCCAGCGTGACGGCTCTGGCCTCCGACCTCAGGCGTTACCTTGGCGGGCTTCCGGTGGAGGCGCGTCGCCCGACACCGGCGTACCGGTTCAGCAAGTTCGTCAAGCGAAATCGGAAGGCCGTTATCGCGGCGGGGACGATACTGCTTGCGCTTCTGACCGGCTTCTCCGTCGCAGTGTGGCAGGCGCGGGTCGCGGCCGCCGAACGGGACCTGGCTGAGCATCGCTTTCAGGCGGCACGCGAGATGGCCGGCGAATCGATGTTCGACATTCACGACGCGATCGTGGAGGTGCCGGGCGCCACCGGAGTCAGACAACTTATTGTCACCCGGTCG
>JAGQWL010000394.1 GCA_020437385.1 Bacteroidota bacterium | reverse complement strand
TCTGTGGTGGTACATGCGGGATAGTGTAACGATGCGTGTCATGGTTTCGTTCTTTCTTTTGATCGCAAAAGAAAGAACCAAAGAAAACTCCCCGGCTGGATTTCTTTCAGCCGTTTCGGTTGGTGCTTGCGAAGCCGGGGTGCTCGAAGGCTGAAAGAAATAATGCCGGGAATTCTTGGATCGTAGATCCCGGTGCAAGGCTGAAAGGTTGACTTGCTTGCGGCGCCGGGGTGCTCGAGGGCTGAAAGAAATAATGCCGGGAATCTTCGGATCGTAGATCCCGGTGCAAGGCTGAAGGGTTGGCTTGCTTGCGAAGCCGGGGTGCCGCGAATCATCGGATTGTCAGCCCCGCCGGTGCAAGGCTGAAGGGTTGGCTTGCTTGCGGAGGCGGGGTGCACGAGGGCTGAAAGAAATAATGCCGGGAATTCTTGGATCGTAGATCCCGGCGCAAGGCTGAATGGTTGCGCGAACGCCGGGGTGAGACTCGACGCTGCCGGAAGACTATCGAGTGCTAACCGGACACTGCCGGAGAACGCGAGAGTGCGCGGGCATTCGCGCGGCTGGGGAAGTGTGCGACGCGCCATGCGTAGACGACCATTGCTCCAGCCCCCATCACCCCGGCAGCCATCGTAATAGTTCCGCCGACCACCGGTAGCGTGCCGAGCGCGAACAGCGTGATCATCCCGAACGTTGCCGCGAGGTACGGATGCCAGGCCTCGTCACGGTGTCGGACGACTCCGATCAGGTAATCTCCGACCATGATTCCCGTGACAATGTAGCCAAGGAAGCCCAGCGCCGGCAGCAGGAACACGAGCACGCTCACGCCCACCGGAATGCCGATAATCGTCAGGAAAGCAGCGATCGCGATCAGCGGGAGGCCGATCCAGAGCAGCACCGCCACGCCAAACGCCCGGAGCGGTTCGGTGCTCAACACCTGGCCGGCACCTCGCACCCCGTGCGGAACGATTGCGGCCGCGATTAAACCGCAGACGATCAATGCGATCCCCGCCCCAAGCGAAAACAGGAACCCGAACAGGTGCGCGCCCCCCGCGAATGACTGTCCGCTTCCCTCAATAATTCCGCCCTTCACGGCCACGCTGTCATCCCTGACAATCGTGCTGTTGATGAGGTGGACGTTTCCACTGACAACGGTCTTCCCGCACATGTGTGCCGTTCCGTTGATCATCACGAGCGTGCCAACCTTTGCACACGCCAGGCGGGCGTCGCCGTTTACAACAATCACGGACTCGGCAGTACCGTCGATTCGTGCGATTCCATTCACGACAATGACCGTGCCTTCGTTTTCGTCAACCGCGACTTCCGCGTCGCGATTCACCCGAATCAGAATGCCGCTTCTGGAAGAAGAAACCGATTGCGCGAATACCACGTCCGCCGCACCCATTGACAGGATCGTGATCAGTGCGATTGCACCGACGAGCCGTTGAGCCATGCTACCCATCTCGTGCCGTCCGCCCGTTCCGGGGCCGTTCGTGACACATTGTCCGTCAACAAGCTTACGCTACCGGTTGCGGTGAGATGTGCGGAAATCCATAATCCGCGTGTAGGACCGCAACGGATCGGTTCCTCCGGGAAAAGCGTGCATGGATTGTAACAGTTTGGCGGCGGATTCGTTAGGAGGAAGCCCCGATCACACACTCGCCCGAATAATGCTCGATTGCTGGACCCGGAACATCCTGCTGGCCCTCGTTATCCTGTTTGTTGCGTTTCCGTCGCTCGCCACGGCCCAAACCGGTGCTGATCGCGAAGTACCGGTTCATCGGACCATCCGGACCGAGGGCATCCGAGTCGACGGCGTTCTCGACGAGTCCGACTGGCAGTCCGTTTCGCCGGCGACAGGGTTTATCCTGTCCCAACCGACTGAAGGTGGAACCCCGAGCCAGCGAACGGAAGCGCGCGTCCTGTACGGATCACACGCGATCTACGTGGGCGTCATGCTGTACGACACCCAGCCGGACCAGATCAGGCGGATTCTTACTCGGCGCGACGACCTGGACGGCACCGACTCCTTCATCGTCGGATTCGACAGCTACTACGATCGGAAGACCGCTTTCCTTTTTGGCGTCTCGGCCGCGGGCGTCCAATTCGACGCCTTGTTTGCCAACAACGACGACGACGATTCCTGGGATGCGGTCTGGGACTCTGCGGTCCGCATGACGCCAGACGGCTGGTCGCTGGAAATGGCGATTCCGTTCTCGCAGCTTCGCTTCACCGAAGGCGGCGGCACATGGGGACTCGAATTTCTCCGCGACATTCCGAGAACCGCGGAAGAAGCGTTCTGGGCACCGATTACGAGTGACGAGGAGCAGTCTGGCATCGTACAACTTTTCGGCCGGCTGGAAGGCATCAACGGCGTCGCGCCGCGTCGTCCGATTCAGGTGACGCCCTACTCGCTCGCGAGAGCAAATCGGTTTGAGTCGGCCGATCCGGGCCAGGCGACAGCGGATTACAGCGGCGATGTCGGCGTCGACTTTCGCATGGGACTGTCCTCAAACGTGACGCTGGATGCGACGATCAATCCGGACTTCGGCCAGGTTGAAGCCGACCCCGCCGAGCTGAACCTGTCGACATTCGAAACCTTCTTCGAGGAGCGTCGGCCGTTCTTCCTCGAAGGCACGCAGATTTTCGACTTCACGTACGGGAGCGGCGACGGCGCGCTTCTGTATACGCGTCGCGTTGGCGGCTCTTCTCCGATCATCGGCGCAACAAAGGTGTCCGGGCGTCTCGCAAACGGACTTTCGTTCGGCGCGCTGGGTGCGGCAACGGGCGATGATTTTGATCCGCGCCGCCTCTATGCCGCGGGCAGATTGAAGCAGGAATTTGGCAGCCAGAACTACGTAGGTGGTGCCGCGACGGCCTATACCTTCGCCCCCGGTCCGAATGACCGCGGCGTCGGCGTCACGGCGCTCGCAGCCGGAGCCGACTGGGATGTCCGCGTCGCGGATTCGAAATGGAAGCTGGAAGGGTCGCTTGCCGGATCTGCACGGTCGATCGACAATGGAGACCCTTCGCAGACCGGCTACGCACTTTACGTCGGATTCGACAAGGTGCGTGGCTTTACCACACCGGGAAGCGGTCTTCGTATCTATTCTCCGGATTTCCAGATCAACGACGTCGGTCGTTTTCGGCAGACGGACCTGCTACAGGCGCGCCTTGGCGGCAATCACGTCTGGAACCGGAATCAGCCGTTCGGGCCGTTCATCCGCTTCGAAACAGGAGGGTTCGGTGATCTGAACTGGAGTTACTCGGACGGGACGTTCCGTGGCGGTTCGTTTCGACTATTCACGGGCGGACGCCTGAACAACTACTGGTACGTCAACGGTGGGGCCGATCTCAACAACGTCGGGGGTTATGACGTGCGCGAGACCAGAGGGCTCGGCCCGATCCGGAATATTCGGAACCAGGGCGGAAGTGTCGAAATAAGCACGGACGACCGGAAACGTCTCCGCGGTTACACGGGCATCGGCTTCGGTGTGGCGGAAGACGGTGGGACGGAGCTGACAAACTGGATCGGCGGATCGTGGAATGCGAGCGACAGGGTCGAACTCTCGTCGTCGGCGGTTTACAGCAAATCAGACAATGCGACGGCGTGGGCCGCAAACGAAGCGTTCGTTCGCACTGCGGATGGTCTCTTCGTCGGCAATGAGGCAACCTCGCCGGACAATCTCGATGCGGCGTCATTGATTGATCTCGGTCTGAGCGGTGCGGACGCGGATGCGCTCCTGTCAGGCGCAGCCGCCTGGGATGGGTCGCTCTCCATTCCGAACGCCCAGGCGTTCTACCTCCCGGTCTTCGGATTCCGGGACACGCGTGATCTCAGCCTTACGTCGCGGGCGAACATCATCTTCCATCCCAAGCTTTCGCTTCAGCTCTACGGACAGGTCTTTGCGGCGCGCGGGAGGTACTCCGATTTCATGCTGCTAGCCGATCCGGACAATCTGCGGGACTTCGATTATCCAAAGCGGCGTGATTTCTCCTTCGAGTCGTTCCACACGAGTGCAGTGCTGCGCTGGGAGTATCGACCGGGATCGGCGGTGTTCGTTGTGTGGACGCAATCCCGCAACCTTAGCCAGGTTGAGGAGCTGTTGGTAGGCTCGGGCAATCCGCTGTCGCCGTTCGGGCGAAGCACGGGTGATCAGCTCAGAGACACGTTTGACGTGTTTCCGGAGAATGTCTTTCTGGTGAAGGTCTCGTACTCCTTCTTGCGGTAGTAGCTCTTCTTTCTTTTTGTCGCCAAAAAGAAAGAAGCAAAGAAAAAGCGCCGGGCTGGATTTTTCTCGGCCGTTTGACCGAGGGATCAGGTCGTTGGCGTCAGGCTCGTTGGCCGAGAAAAATAATGCCCGGATTTGGCTCCTTAGTTGGGGTTGTGCAATTCTCCGGCGTGCATGGGAAGAGGTGCTTCCGACGGCGTTTTCGCTTTGTGTTCGGTTGATCGCGTGCCTGGATTGCCCCGCTCGTTTCTTGACTCGCGTTCGGGCTGGGCGCTGGTCGTTCCGTCGCTTGGGTGCCTGGATTGCCGTCGCTCGTTCGTTGACTCGTGGTCGGGTTGGGCGCTGGTCGTTCCGTCGCTTGCGTGCCTGGATTGCCGTCGCTCGTTCGTTGACTCGCGTTCGGGTTGGGCGCTGGTCGTTCCGTCGCTTGCGTGCCTGGTTCGCCCCGCTCGTTCGTTGACTCGCAGTCGGGCTGGGCGCTGGACGTTAGGTCGCTTGCGTGCGTGGATCGCCGCCGCTCGTTCGTTGACTCACGTCCGGGCAGGCCGCCGGTCGCTCGCGTGCGATGCTGGCCTCCGGTCGCTCCGTCGCTCGCGTTCGGGCTGGGCGCTGGTCGTTCGGTCACTCCTGTGCGGGTTGGCCAGCACTCGTCCGGTGACTCGCGTACGGGCAGGCCGCCGGTCGCTCGCGTGCG
>JAGQWL010000393.1 GCA_020437385.1 Bacteroidota bacterium | reverse complement strand
GTGGATTCTCTCAAGGTCGCAGTCGGCAAAACGACATTGTGGATCTCGGCCGTGGCATCAAAGAAGGAAAGCGCGCGATCCGCGTCGAAGGTGGCAGTGACCTCGGACTCGACCGATGCCACGCGGCGGTCCTTGTACTCGATAGAGGAGAGCGTGAGCGTGGCTGTTGCGTCAATCGACTCCGGCGGTCCGGTGACCTGGGCCAACAGGCGGCCGCCGCCGTCGATCGCACCCAGTCTTGGCACCAGCTCACCCAGCGGTTTGAGTGTTGCAATCGTGGCGTCTATTGACAGATTGCTCTCGTCCGCACCATCGGAGTTGAGTATGGCGACAAGGCCGTCGGCAAGCAGCGTCCCCGCATTCGTTTTGACAACAACCTGGTTCAGGTCGAGGACGCCTCGATTCAGATCGAAGCCTCCGGTGCCCTGATCAATCTGAATCGTCCGAAAGTGGCCCTCGAGTTGGCGCAGTTCGCCTTCTCCCGTTAATGTTCTCAACTCCCGCCCGCGGAATCGGCCGGACAGCTCCGCAGCGAGATCCGACTCAAGCGAGTCCCTGCCAACGAAACCGCCGATATCAAGATGGGCGACCTTGAAGTCCGTTTCCCACGCGACTCGATTGCTGTCTTCGCTCGCGAACCGACGAACAAACCCGTTCGCCGCTCCACCTCCGCTCCAGGACAGATTGGTCGTGATTTCGCTGAGCGAGTCTGTGGCATTCAGCTGAAGCGCGCCGTCGAGGCCGTCGATACCGTTGATCCGGCTTGAGCTTACTGCGATCTCAGCGCTGCCGCGCATCGTCGCCACTGTCGTTCCGGAAAGACTTCCCTCAATCGTTGCATTCAGGCTTGTGGGGTAGTCCTGCATCCCTGTCAACGCCGCAACATCGAGCTCCCTCACCCTGGATCGCTCAAACGTGATCGAGGGTGTTTCTCCAAACGGTCGAACTGAACCCGCGAGGGCGAGTCCGCCACCGGGCGTGTCGATGTCGATATCGAATCGCACTTGTCCACCGGCGATTTCGGCCCGCATCGTCCCTTTGTCTATTTCGGTATCGTTCAGGCGAGAGGCTGCGAGCGTCACATCAAAGCTGCCCGTCGCGGTTTCGGCGGAAGTGCCGACGATCGAGCCGCTGAACGAACCGTTGAGGTCCGATTGCTGATTTTCGACAAAGCGACCGAGGTCGAGTCCGCTCGTCGAGCCCTCGTCGATCGTCACACGCAGGACGGGTTCCGTAACGGCAGTCCCGGCGAATTGCAAGCGTGCGCCTTCCAGATTCCCGTCCTGCCTGAAGGTGTACCGGTTGCCACGTTTCGAAAGTTGAAACGTCGCGGCCGTCGCCTGCCAGTCTGCGTAGGTCACCGAATCGATGTCGGCAGTGGCGTCGAAGGACATGTCTTCGACAGAAACACCCTGGCCGGACGCGGCAAGTGTTCCCGTGATCCTGCTGCGAAGCGTGTCGCCCAGTAGCGCGCCGACATCAAACGATGTCAGGCTGAGCCCACTGACGTTCCATGACGCCGTCGAGTCCAGGTTGCCGGCGACTGCACGCAACGTCAAATCTCCACTCGCGCCGGTGACCGATCCTTCAACCGAAGCTGCGCTGTCAATCCTTGCGGTCAAATCGAGTGCATTCCATCTGAACCCATTTACCCGGGACGCTTCGGACGACAGGTGGGCATTCACTTCGGGACTCGAGAAGCCGGACCCGTCGACCTGCAGCTTCGCAGAAACGTTTGTTCGCCATTGCTTGAGTGAACCGCCGAATCGGGAAACATCAAAACGCGCCACGCCGATCGTCGCTGAATACGTCGGTACGTCAGCGAAGGGTTCGATCGTCCCGGTTGCCTCGACACGCTGGTCGGCGACCAGGGCGGATGCGTTCCAGGTCGCATCTCCGTTCATGAATGTCGCGTTGACGGCGGGTGCTGCAATCAGCATCGAGCCGATGTCCGTGTCCTTGAATCTCGCGGCGATCGTGCCGGACAATTGCTCACGCGTCGTTCCCGACAGGTCCGTTTCGATTGTCCCATCCAGTACGTCCGATGCCTCAAAGCGCGTTCTGTCGAATGCCGATAGCTTGAGATTGTTGAACGCGGTTTCTGAACGGACGAGCGCCGGTGCGTCTGTGCGCAGGCTCACCACGCCCGCCGATTCAAGTGTTCCGTCCGAACCCAGATCGGCCGAAAGATTGAAGTTCATTTCGGACCATTCGCCGTCGACTGATGCCTCTGCCGTGGCGATGACCGACGGGTCAAGACCCGGCACGAACGGTGCCAGATCCACAAAGGCTACAGGGTTCGCGGTCAACAGGAGGTGGCTGCGCGGCGGGCCGCTCGCCTCCGCACTTCCCGGCAGACTGCTGGCTCCCGTAACATGCAGTCTGGTCCGACTTGAAAGGAGGGCAAGTGTATCGATCCGGAGTTCTCCCGGCTCGAAAGCACCGGCCAGTCGCAGGTCAGCTTCGGTAGACAGCCGGGGAGGTACGAACGACGCATGCAGGTTCTGGACGACAGCGGCGTAGCGGTCAACCATCGATATGTTGGTTGCCGCTAAAGCGAGTTCGGAAGCATGCAGCGTCGAGTCGCCGCCGTCAGACGCGTGGTAGCTGGCGTCCAGCGTGCCGTCCGACAGGCGGAGGGAATGTATCCGGATCGACAGTCCGCTCGACGTGGTATCCATCACAAATGCATTGACGAGATTCCACGAGCCATCCGACTCCTGTCGGGCGTTGACCCCCAGACCCTGCACATCGAGGGACTTGATGATGACGGACTTCGAAAGAAGCGGTGCAAGCCGGAGCGCCACGCTTGCATTGTCGATCCGGATAAGTACAGAATCCTCTGCATTCTTCAGTCGGATACCTTGCAAGGTCAGTCCCGTTACGACGTTTCCCGACGACGAGTCAAAGGTGAACCGGTGTCCTTCCGTGAGCGGAACGCGGTTGAGGGCGAATTGAACCAGCCAGTTCCGTCCGAAGGGTGTTGCGAGCACGGCAAGGACAAGCGCCAGTAACACGACAGCCAGGCCCACCGTGCGAAGGATCCTGCCAAGGCACGAGCGGCGCTTTTCCGGCGGGGCGGTATGTTCGTTCGGCTGGTTCACTCAGAATGTCTGGCCGATACTCAGGTGAATCCGAAATCGTCGCAGGAACTTCTTTTCGTCGCGATTGAAATACGAAGCCTCGGGGGTGCGAAGATCGTCCGTACTCGGATTGATTTTCGCCGCGAAGTCGAGTTTGATGAATCCGAAAGGGGTGCGGTAGCGCATTCCGGTTCCGGCGCCCATCCGCACGTTGCTGACGCTGATTCGGCCGGAGTCGTCGAGCTCGAACTTGCTGACATCGACGCGCCGAACCGAGCTCGAAAGTGCTCCCGCATCGATGAAGGCGGCGAGCTTCCAGTCGTCTCCGAGGCCTGGGAATGGAAAGAGGAGCGACGCACTTGCAGTCACCTTCGCTTTTCCGCCGCCTGGTTCGTAGACATATCCGGTGATCTGCCCGGACGCATCGTATTGCGGCCGCGGGATTTTGGCGCCGAGGTAGCCGTCGGGCCATCCGCGGACGTCTGTCGCGCCACCGGCCTCGAAGAGGATCTGGTCAAAACGATTCTCGAGCTTCAGTGAGTCGGTCCGTCCGAGGCGCCCATCGAGCCCGAAGCGGCTGTCGCCCAGAGGGAATACGCGGCCGGCCGAAACGCTGCCGATGAATCGAAGTCCGTCAGGCAGCTTCGCATAGGCGGTCGCAGAGGCACCCATCTTCGCGAATTCGAGCTGTGAGCCGATCGGTTTTCCGCCGTACTCAACAAATGGTCGCAACTCGTAGCCACTTTCGGGACGGAGCAGGTTGTCGGTTTTGCCGAACGTTCCGTTCAGCGAAAGCACACTCTTGGTGTACGGGTCACGCAGCAACGTCGTGTCCTCCTCAACGGGACGCGTGAACTCGAGATTCCTGTTATAGACGTGGCGCAGACCCAATGTCCGGAGCCTCAGGAACTGGTAGATCAAGGTGGTCTCGACTCCGAGCTCCCTTCGGTTCAGCCCGTAGAATCGATCGCTTTGCTGCAGATGCGTGTCGCGCTCAAAAAGGACGAAGGGGGCGATAATGAACGAGATCCGTGGAGAGAAGAAGTAGGGCTGCCGGAATGAGAGGTTGGCGCCAAGGTCCCACGGCGTGACGTTTCCACCTGACGTTCGCGCGAGGAGCCCGGTGTTCGATTTTACGCCGAGGGCGAGATTCCGAGCGTCACCAAGGAAGTTTCGATTCTGCCATCCGGCTGTGGTGCCGAGACCCTCGGTAAGGGAATAGCCGCCCTGGGCAGAGACGAAGCGCGGTTTCGCCTCGCGCATCCGGTAGCGAATCGAGACGGTGCTGTCGCGGGGTTGATCCGGGATGTCGGCGAGTACGACGCGGAACAGATTGAGGCCGAAGATTTCCTGTTGGCCCCGTACCATCTCGGATTGGGAGAACGCATCCCCGGGTTCTAGCGGAATTTCGCGCAGGACGACGCGTCCCCTGACCGTCTCGTTCCCTTCCAGCTGAATGTCGGATACGGTGGTCCTGGGGCCGGCGTCTACGACAATCTGTACGTCGACCGTGTTGTAGGTCGAATCGACGACCGATCGGGGCTCGACGACGGGAAACGCATAACCGTTGTCAGAGAGCCACTCAGCAACTCTGGACTGAATCGTTACGCGCTGATACTCGGTGAACCGGTCACCGATGCGAATTGCAATCTGGTCCCGGAACTTGACCCAGCGCTTGGCGAGGGCCGGATCGAATTGCGTGATCGCGTAGCGCCCGTCGGGGGCAAAGTAGCCGACGTCCTGGATGATGAGTGGCTCGCCTTCGTCGATGGTGATGACAACCCCGATTTCATTCTTCAGCGTGTCGAGTCGCGAGTCGAGATACTCGACCTGCGGAGACAGGAAGCCGTTGCGATTGTAGTAGCGACGGAGTCGCACAACGTCCTTCTGGAGCTCGATCGGGTCGAACGGGTACTTGCGGTTCCGCCAGAAAAACAAGCGATCCCAGAGGTTCGGGCCGTCTGTGGCAATCTGATCGCTCAGTTTGCTGTCATCAAAGGTGTGTGTGTCGGTGAAGCGAAAAGACACCGACTTAACCTGTGTGTTTTCGTCCACGAGATACAGAGGGGCCTGGGCTTTGACCCCGTTCAGGCCTGGCAGGAGTACGAGCGCAAGCATGCCGGCGAGGAAGTTTTTCCGCCGCTTGAAGCCGTTTAGACACGAGTTCATCTGCATGCAGTGCGTTGCGTCACATGGTCTGGATCGAGAGGGTCAAAGAATGGTCTGCGTCAGAACGTTGCGGCGTCGAGCGAATCGACCGGCGTGTTGGGCGGCGCATCGATCGACGGTGTTTCGCTTGCAGTCGACATCGTGTCCGCCTGTGCACCCCCTGATTCTCCCTCTTCCACGCCGGACGTCGAGTCGATCGGTGCATCGGTTTCGTTCACGTCCAACGAATCGGAAGGTTCGTCAGCCGGCATCGGCGTGGGGATCGGTGGCGGTGAGACTTCGCTGAGGTCGACCTTGTTGAAGGTGAGGGACCCGTTGGTTGTTTTCAGGTATACAGTCGCGGCACCATTACCGAGCTTGCCCTTGAACACGGCGCCCGCTCCGCTGCGTCCCAGTCGCTCGTCGACGAAACGCAGGTCGTGGACCGTTACCGATCCGGCTCTTGTTCGTGCATCCAGCGCGAGGTTTGCCGTTTCCGGAACGCCAAGCGAAATGTCCCCGTTGTCCACATTCACGTCGACGCGGCTGCCCGCGCTAACCCTGTAGAAATCGGCAAACACATCGCCGTTGTTCGTCGAAAGATTCACGGATTCGCCTCCGCCGAGATAAACCAGCGAACCATTTTCCTGGCGCACCTCAATGGTCCCGTCGACGTTCGTAACAGTGACGTCGCCGTTCCGAAGCAACAGTCGCAGCGAGGCATTCCGTGGGATCTGCCCATCGATATTGATTGTGGTGAGAGCAGCCTTGTCCGGTATTACGTTGTAGCTGTAGCTCGCTTCGTCCCCGGATTCTTCGATGACGAGCTTGTCGATCTGCGCTTGGGCGGCATCCCGGGAATCTCCTCGGCCCGTGATTGAAAAATTCAGTACAGCCTCGGATGACGACGAGCCCGTAATCGTTACGCCGCCGGTCTCGCTTTCGATGACAAGCGTACGGGACCCGACGGTGACGCCGCGCTGCATCGTTGCCGTCTCCTCAAACTTGCCGAGTACCAGTACGCCGTCGTCCGTGTGTACCACTGACGGGCGACGGCATCCGACTACGGAGACTGTCGCGGCGAGAATCAGGATCGACAGCGCTGTTGCTGATCGTTTGCGTACATGGAACTGATACAACTTTCGGGTCGCAGTCATTTCTGTATGTGATTGTGGCGAACGACGTCCCCGGGGCGGCCCCGCGAATGGCCGCACGAAGCCAGGAACTTCGGAGAAATATACATCGTGAACGCGCGGCGGACGTTTTTGTTATCGCGTGCGGCCGCGGATTTGCCGCGATTTACGGTGAATACAGGCCGCTGCCGGTTTGTCGCGGCCCCGACTCCTTACGCGGTTTCGGCCGATGCGGCTTCCCGATCCGCCGTCCGGCGGCGGTGTCTTCGCTCGAAGAGAAGTGCGATGAGGCCCCCGAGCATCAGGACGAAGCCGGAGTAGTACGCCCACATGACAAAGCCGACGATGATGCCGAAAGCATCGCCGATCTCGAATATCCTGTCGTTGTTGATTTCGGGTAACCAGACGTCGACGCGTCCGACTCCCGTCGCGTACCGGGTGAAGATCGACTTGCCGAGTTCCCAGAGTGCGGCCGCCACGAGCGACCCGGCGAGCACGCTCTTTTTGGTGGGGCGGGGAATCGGTACGAAGTAGTAAAGCTGGTAGAACATTCCGATGCTGAGGACAAGCGGCGCGAACCACGACAGGTATCGGACAAGCTCGATCCAGCCCGACTCGAGCCAATCCGGTCGTATTCCGAACCGCGACAGGAATGATAAACCGATTGTGTCGAGTGAGTGGGTGGTAGTGGTCAGTATGACCGTAAGCATGAACAACACGCCCACCTGCACCACCATTCGCGCGTCGAAGAGCAGCCCGGCGATCTTGGATCGATGCTGATGCCAATCCTCCTGGAACACGATCGCGAGGACCGTTCGAAGTGTCGAGAACAGCGTTACGGCAGCCCAAAGGAGTCCCAGTGCACCGACGATCGTGAGGGTGACGCTAACGCGCTGCAGCTGGTCAACAAACTCTATCAGTCGATCCGCCTGATAGTCCGGGAAGTAGCTGGTAACGAAGTCCTGGATGATCTGGTACGGCCGGTCTCGCGACAGCACGCGTCCGATAAAACCTGTGGCCAGAATCGCGATTGGGACCCACGTGATGAGAACCTTGAACGCTACCGCCTGACTGCAGAGCAGAACCTGTTTGTCGTCGAACAGTCGGTAGATGCCGCCGAGATAATACCTGGCCCCGGCCGCAAGACGGCGCAGTGTGCTCCGCCGCTCCGAAGACTCGTCGGCGTCCGGCGGATCGTCGTTACCGGCGGAATGATCGATTGCTGGGCCGCTTGTTACGGCCGCTTCGGATTCTTCCAAGGTGCTGCGGGTTGGCCTGTTTCAGCTAAGCCGAGGCCTTACGCGCGACGTAGATTGGATCCGTCCCGTCGACAACCGTACTTGCGGTTATGACGCAAGACCCGATATCCGGGCGGTCGTGCACATGGAACATCACATCGAGCATCGTCTCTTCCATGATCGCTCGCAGACCGCGCGCGCCGGTTCCCAACTCGCGCGCCCGGGTAACGATCTTCTCCAGTGCCTCAGGCTCGAATGTCAGCTCCACACCGTCCATTGCGAGCAACTTCTGGTACTGGCGCACAAGAGCGTTTCGGGGTTCGGTCAGAATACTCGTCATCGCCTCATTGCTCAGCGCATTTAGAGATGCGATGACGGGGAGACGGCCGATGAGTTCCGGAATCAGTCCAAATCGGAGCAGGTCCTCCGGCTCAACATGTTGGAAAATGGAAGGATCCCGCTTGTCGAGCTTCTGCTGCGTCTCCGTCACAAACCCGATCGTGTTTGAAGACAACCGATGCGCAATGATGTTCTGCAGCCCGTCGAACGCGCCTCCACAGATAAACAGGATGTTGCTCGTATCGATGTTGATCAGGCTTTGCTCCGGGTGTTTGCGTCCGCCTTTCGGCGGTACGCCTGCAACGGTGCCTTCGAGGATCTTCAGCAAGGCCTGCTGAACGCCTTCTCCCGAGACATCCCGGGTGATCGATGCGTTGTCAGACTTACGGGCAATCTTGTCGATCTCGTCGATGTAGATGATCCCGCGCTCGGCGCGCTCAACATTGAAGTCTGCCGCGTGAAGAAGGTGGGCAAGGATCGACTCCACGTCCTCACCGACATAACCTGCCTCCGTCAGCGCCGTCGCGTCCGAGATCGAGAACGGAACGTCGAGGATGCGCGCGAGCGTCTTCGCGAGGAGTGTCTTGCCCGTTCCCGTCGGGCCGATCAACAGGATGTTCGACTTCTCTAGCTCCACCTCGGCATACTGGTGCACGTAGTCGTGCGAGTCGATCCGCTTGTAGTGGTTGTACACCGCAACCGCCAGTGCCTTCTTCGCCGGGTCCTGACCGATGACGTATTCGTCGAGCGCGGTCTTGATTTCACGCGGCGTGAGTCGACGATGCCGCGACGGCTTTGCTCGTCGCTGCGCACCATCACCGGTCGCGGTCGCCGTCTGAAACGAGGCGATGTCACTGCGGACGATGCCGGCCGCGTCGTTTATGCACCGATCGCAGATGTAAACATCCGGACCGGCAACCATTGAGGTTACCTCGTGGGCGGTTCTTCCACAGAACGAACAGCGAATTTCCTCATCGCCGCGTCGGTTGCTCATGCTGCGCCAGTGGTGATTCCGTTGAAATAGGGGTCGGGACGTGGTTATACAACCTTACCCCGGTTGAATGATTCTGCCCGTTCGAAGATACTGCGGTACTGCGGTAGCGACGATGACAATCTCGGTATCGCGCCGAACACCCACCTACTTAAGCACGAAAACGCCCTGGAACGCGCCTGATGGCTGTTTTCGACCAATCTCAATCGTTGATATCATGCCCACTTATCACGATGCGGACGGCGGAAAAACGGGTGAAAGCCTGGGCCAGTGCTATCTTTCCCCACCGTGAGCCCGGACCTGCTCTCGAACTTCAGCGGTGAGCACCAAATATCGCGATTTCCTTCCGTTGTTGCACAAGGCCTTACGTCCAGGCGTCCACGCCTGAAAGATGTGCTGCCAAACGTTATCCCCGTTCTTGCCTGATGCTTCCCGAAGTTTTCCTTGAACGATTAGAGCGGATTGTGCCGGCGGAAGTACTGCCCGGTGTCGTCGCATCGTTCTCGGACCCGCGACGAACAGGTGCGCGGGCCAATCCACTCAAGGGTGATCCTGTACAAACGCTTGAGTCGTTGCGGCAGGAGGGTATCGCCTGCGAGCCGTTGCCGTGGTTTCCGCTCGGCTTCTCCGTCGCACCGGACAATCGGCAGAAATTGCTTGACAGCGCCGCCTCGACGGACAAGCGGATCTACGTTCAGAATCCATCCAGCATGATTCCCGTTCTCGAACTTGACGTGCGGCCGGAGCAGCGCGTTCTTGATCTAACGGCTGCGCCCGGAAGCAAGACGCTTCAAATTGCCGCCCAGCTCGGAGCGTCGGGTGAACTGGCGGCCGTCGAGGTTGTCCGCAAGCGCTTCTTCAAACTCAAGAAGAATCTGGCGGATTTCGGCGCATCGAACGTCCGTGTGTTCCTCCAGGACGGGCGTCGTGTCGATCGGTACCGACCCGAGGCGTTCGACCGGGTCCTGCTCGATGCGCCGTGCTCGACCGAGGGTCGATTCCGGTCCGACGAGCCGGACACGTTCCGGTACTGGAGCGTTCGGAAGATCCGCGAAATGGCCCACAAACAGCGGCAGCTGATCGAGGCTGCGGTCCGGTGTACGCGTCCTGGCGGACTCGTGGTGTATTCGACGTGTTCGTTTGCGCCCGAGGAGAACGAATCGGTCGTGCAGCACGCCCTTGAGGTTTTTGGGTCCGCCATCAGCATCGAACCGCCTCTGATCGACCTGCCTCGCTATTCGGCGGCGCTGCCTTCATGGGAGGGCGCTACCTTCGATGAAGCCATCCGCAACGCGCGTCGAATACTTCCTGACAGCCTCAACGAGGGGTTCTTCGTGAGCCGAATACGGGTGGGTCAGGGCTGATTGGGCAGCTTCAGGCCGTGCCGTTCGATCAGGAAGCGTTCCCTGTAAAGATGAAACGCCGTTGTGCACACCTTCGCGGTATAAAACAGGTTGAACGTGCCGCCGACGACGGCGCCTGCGACCGGCATCAGTTGCGCGAGCTTTTTGCGTGTAAGCGTGACACCAAGGCGTTCAACGGCTCGCTTGATTGCTCCCGTCATTGCCGCCTGACCGGCCGATTCGATGATCTGTTGTTTGGCGATCGAGGACGAGGCGCGGGCCACCGGTCGCAGCGCAAACCCCTTGTTGAAGTCGCCGCCCCCGGCGGCAATGTTCAGAACGTTGAGCGCATTCAGCCGTTCGACATCGAGCGACACGTCGAAACCGTAGTAGCAGGCGTATTCACCCACAGCACGGAGGTTGATTGCCGTCAAAGCGAGGATGTCGGGAAGAATCCCGGCCGCTCCCGCGAATCCGGTCGAAGCACCCTCAGCGGCCGCGAGCGCTCGATACTTCGCGTTCAGTTCCGCAGTGTGCCGATCGATCAGCTCCAGGTCATGGTCAAACGCTTGTCCCGGAGCAGTGATGCGTAGACCCGAGCGCTGCAGGTCCAGATAGACGGCGTCGGTCCAGACGAGATTATGGGAGAAATCGTTCAACCGTGTCAGGAGACCCGCAATCACGGTGTCAAGCGTCCAATTGACTCCTGGAACCTTTCGAAGCAGGTCCGTCGTTTCGTCAATGGCAGCCGACAGGCTCCGCGAAGCCTTGCCAAACGTACTTTCAACGGGGTTTCTCCACGCCTCGATCTCGCGTATCGCATCCTCTTCGTACGGAGAGGGCCATCTCTTTCGGTCGTTTCTGACTTCCATCCGCTTGGTATCAATTTGACTTTGT
>JAGQWL010000392.1 GCA_020437385.1 Bacteroidota bacterium | reverse complement strand
CGCTCGCTTCGCTCGCGAAGTGAGCAGTGATAGGCAAAGTTGTCAGAGGTTAGTTGTCAGAATGCCCCTCTGGGTTTCGGCCCGCAACTGACAACTGACAACCCAGATTCCCTGTCGTAGGTACGCCAGTCACCGATTCCAGGATTCCTTGACTTCCAAGAATCATCGATCAACGTTGCCACGCGGCACCGTATTCGATGTTCACAGCAACTGAGCGAGGTGTCCGCGAGGGCCACGATTCTACGAATCCACGATTCATCTTTTGACGCAACCACGTTTCGTTCATCACCAGCTTCGTCGTCGCACTGCGACGACACGGTCCTGCGCGGTCCCGAAGTGTACTCTGGTGCTTCCAGGAAACCCAACTGGCTCCGGACGACAGGTCGTGCCGTGGCCGGAACTTGGACGGCTCGTCCCGGCCGGATCCTAACTTCCTAACTTCCCATCATCGTCGTTTCCGCGCGATTGCAAATCGCGCGACTCCGACGCCCGACTCAACATCCCCGCAACATCGATTCCCGTCGACGCCTTCAGGCTTTCGAGAAGTGCCGGAGTTGACCCCGCGATCTGCTGGAACACCGCCGGCACGCCGCCGCCTTGTCCGCTGCCGTTATCAACCACCGTAATCTTGTCGATCTTGAGATCCGCGACGGTGCTGACAACCTGCGACAGAATGTCCGGCAGCATCTGAATCAGGAACAGGCGTTCGGCATCCGATCCGGCCTGGTTCCAGAGCTCGAGCTTCTTGCGCAACACTTCGACCTCGGCCTTGCCGTCCTCGAGGATCCGTGCGGCCGCGCCGATGGCGGCTTCTTCCTTCGCGCGTCGCTCCGCCTCCGCCTTCACGACGACAAGCGCGCGTTGCTCTTTCTCTGCCAGTGCAATCTGCTCGATCGCAAGCTCCTGCTTGGCCTTGGCTTCCGCGACGTTTGCGGCCACCGAAACCTTCGCTTCTTCTGCCTCGGCTTCGGCAGCAAGCCGCGCACGCACAATTCGAACTTCGTTCTCGGCCTGGGCGATCGACTTGTCGGCCTTCGCCTCGGCCAGCTTGGCGTTTTCACGTTTTTCCGCTTCGACGATCTGCGCCGCCGCAATAATGTTTGCCGAGCTCTGGCGACCGATTGCATCAAGGTAACCGCGGTCATCCTCGACGCTCTGGATCTTGAGCGTGTCAAGCTGAAGTCCGAGCGCACTCAGGTCGTTGTCGGCTTCCTCCAACAGCTCCTTGGCAAACTTCAGGCGATCTTCGTTGACCTCTTCCGGCGTCAGCGACGCGAGCACACCTCGGAGGTTGCCCTCGAGCGTCTCCTTCGCGATGACCATGATCTCTTCCAACTGCTTGCCAAGCAGTCGCTCTACGGCGTTGTTCAATTCGTTTTCGGATGAACCGATCTTGACGTTTGCGATCGCGCGCACCGTCAGCGGAATGCCGCCTTTGCAATAGGCGTTCTGCACAGTCAGGTCGATCGGTATCGTGTTCAGAACGAGCCGGTCAACCTTCTCGATAATCGGGATTCGAAAGCCGCGCCCGCCCTTGATCGTGCGATACCCTACGACATCGCCGTTGGTGAGTTTGTGCTTCCGGCCGCTGAAGATCAGTACCTCGTTCGGCTGACAGATTTTGAGGTTTGTTCGGACGATTCCGATGATCGACATGATCACAAAAATCGTGGCAGCGGCTCCAACAACAACAAAGTCCATGATGCGTATTCCCGTTCTAAGAAATGAGACTAAAATTCAAGCGCTTGCTACGTAGGCTTCACAACTTCCGCGATTCGTCCGTTCATCCGGACGATGACAACTTCGTCACCCTTCGCAAAAACGTCACTGGTTTCATCCGACAGTGACTTGGCAACGAGCTGGACAGTCTGCCCTTTGGCCGTGAGCAGGATCTTGCCCTTATCCTCAGTGCCAAATGGAAGCAGGACCTTTGCGGTCTGTCCCTGCAACTCTGAGGTCTTGACATCGCTGCTCACAGACCGGTAGGCAAAATTCTTTATTACCCAGTTGCCGCCGAGTCCTGCGATTGCACCAAACGCAAAAGAGAACAGCGCCGTCACTGGTTCGGCTCCGTCACCGATAAGATTCAGCATGAAGCCGCAGAAACCGAAGAAGGCCATAAACAGAAACACGGCTCGAAGTGAGAACAGATCGATAAACCCGACTCCCGCATCGTGCCCGCCTACCGAGAAGTCGTGATCGGCGTCCCCGACGACCTCAGCTTCGAGTGCGACATCGTGATCCGCCGATAGATCCACGTCGGCGTCCGCATCCACGTCAAGGTCGACATCGGCATCGGCGTCGAAGTCCGTGTCGCTTTCATGTTCGCCAAATCCGACGGCGGACAGGATGACAAAAAACCCGCCGACCAATAGCGAAAAGAGGTAAAAACCGTTCATCGGCAGTTTTCCGGAGAAGCCGGGGCGCGGTCACGTTCGGTGATCGCCTCCGCCCGCTCCACTGTGCTCTCTATATGTTATGTCCACCTGCCAGTGTACGCGATTAATAATAGGATGTGGCGCCGGATTCGGCAATTCGGATGTGTTTTCGGACGATTTCACGATTTGTCACATGGTCTGGAAATTTTCTCCCGTGGATGTGACACAATGCTGTCATATGCCCGCGGTAGGTTGTGTCTGCGAGGTCGAGAGGACCACCTCGAACGAACACCAAGCCGATACAAAAAATGTCGAACGTAGCGCCAACCGCAGATCGCGAGTCCCGCCAGGCAACCGCCCGCCGAAAATCAGAATCCGCCGTCAATGCCGGATCAACCCCGAAGGCAGGTTCACCCCGTAAACGAACCAGTCGCGCGCGTAGGCCGTGGGTTGCCCCGATGATCACGACGCGGCCGTCAAACGTGATTGTACACGACTTCGGATCCGGCTCGCGAAGCCGCGATCTGAGCGAACTTCGTGGCTTCTTTCCTGAAAGCGAGATCATCTGGCGTCCGGCGTCCTACACAGCAGACCGCGCGCGTGTCATGGTCGTCCCACACGTGCGGGACGCCGCCATCATGGACCGTCTCGACGACATCTGCGGCCCCGCGAACTGGCAGAATACCTTCGGCAAAGGACCAAACGGTGGCGTGATCTGCGGACTCTCGATTCGGGTCGACGGTGAATGGGTGACGAAGTGGGACACGCACGAGATCCTCCCGTACACCGACGCCTCGCCGGGCAAGGGCCGTCCACGCCGCCGGGCACGACGGGCGATGGGCAGCGGACTCCGCCGTGCCGCACTACAGTGGGGAATCGGCAGATACCTGGATCGGATACCGGGTCAGTGGCTGCCGGCCGATAAATTTGGCCGTATCGGTCGGCGGCCGACCCTTCCGCCGGACTTCCGCACGCGGACGGCGACGGATGACTTCGAGAGCGTCCGTCTGGGCCGCGCAGTACTGACTGTCAGGAAGGTAGACGGACAAACTCCAAGCGCGGAGAATGAACCGAATAAAGACGTACTCGCGAAAGCGGGCTAACCAGCCTCGCGCGTTCGCTAGCCTTATCTTGAGTCACGACTACGAACACTGAAGGTCTGATGCCGCCAGACTCAACTACCGCCGTTGTGATAGTCGACATGCTTGTCGACTATTTCGATCCATCTCTCTGGCCGAAGAGCGAGCTTCCTTCCGCTCGTGAGCGTCTAGCGGCCTCAATCAACCGACTCACGCGTGATGCCCGATCGACTGGCGCGCCGGTGATCTGGATCCGGCAGGAATTCAAGGAAGACCTGTCGGATGCGTTTCCCCACATGCGCCGAGAAGGTAGAAAGTACACGATCCGCGGCACCCCCGGCTGCGAGCTCATCCCCGAACTCGAGATAACACCGGACGATCACGAGGTGTTCAAGAAGCGGTTCTCTGCCTTTTTCGAAACGGATCTTGATCGGATGCTGCGCGAGTTCGGCATAAAGACCGTTGTGCTCGCCGGAATTACGACTGCGTGGTGCATCCGCTCGACGGCGACGGATGCGTATCAACTCGGCTACGACGTCCGGGTTGTTGCGGATTGCGTCGCAGGTTTCACTTCAGAGAGCCACCTTGTTTCGCTCGAGGAGATGGACGGATATGTGGTGAGCGTGGTGCCGGTGGAGGGATGGAATGAGGGAATGAGGGAATGAAGGACGCTCCCTTCGCTCGCGAAGTGAGCAGTGAACAGTGAACAGTGACCAGTTTTTCAGTGGGGGTGGCCCCGTCCTCGTTCAACGAATCGTTCATCCCGAGCCGCCCTTCGAAGCAGAGCAACATGGATAGGTGGATACGACGAAACGTGGGATTGTCGATTTCCTCGAGAAGCCGCCAGGGTCCAGTCACAGATTCCTAGATTCCTAGACTCCCAGGCTCCTCGTCTCCTGTCTCGGCCTCATCGATCAACGTTTCCACCTGCCATCTCGGGATGATAACCTCGCGGCTGCCGGAACGAATACGCCCCCACGCGGTAGGCCACTGATTACCAGAACGCCAGATAATGGACGAAAGCATCACGATCCGCGGTGCCCGCGAGCACAACCTGAAGAATATCGATCTCGATATTCCGCGGAACGAACTCGTCGTAATCACGGGTCTTTCCGGCTCAGGAAAGTCCAGCCTCGCCTTCGACACGATCTACGCCGAAGGCCAGCGGCGCTACATGGAAAGCCTGAGCGCCTATGCCCGGCAGTTCCTTGGGATGATGCAGCGCCCCGACGTTGATCACATCGACGGCCTTTCGCCTGTCATCGCGATCGAACAGAAAACGGTCAGCCGAAACCCCCGCTCAACAGTCGGCACCGTCACCGAGATCTACGACTTCCTTCGCCTCCTCTTTGCACGCGCCGGCGATGCATACTCCTACATTTCCGGCGCTCCGATGCGAAAGCAGTCCGATGATGAGATCGTCGCCGGCATCCTGGGCATCGGCAGCGGGACGCGCGTGCTGATCCTTGCTCCTGTTGTCCGCGGGCGAAAGGGCCACTACCGGGAGCTCTTTGAGCAGATCGGCCGGCAGGGCTTCGAACGGGTACGCGTCGACGGCGAAGTGCTCGAACTGAAGAAGGGTCTGAAGGTCGATCGCTACAAGACGCACGACATCGAGATTGTTGTCGACCGAATTGTTGTTGGCGACGACATGGGAACGCGCCTGAACAGGTCCGTCGAAACCGCACTCGAACTCGGCAGCGGCACGCTGATCGCCGCAGTGCTCGGAGCCGGCGGAGTGGAGGAGCACGACCGCGTGTTCTCGCGGAACCTCTACTCACCCGAAGACGGCATCTCTTATGACGATCCGTCGCCGAACACGTTCTCGTTCAACTCGCCGTACGGGTCGTGCCCGGATTGTCACGGACTCGGTGCACGGAAGGAGGTGTCGGCCGAACTGGTCGTGCCGGACGAGACCCTGTCGATTGCCGAAGGTGCCATCGCCGCTCTCGGGAAGCCGCGCGACATCTGGATCTTCAGTCAGCTCGAGGCCGTCGCGAAGGCCTACAAGTTCAGCTTCGACCGTCCGTGGAGCAAACTTACGGACAAGCAGAAGACAATCATCCTGCATGGTGCCGGCGACGAGCAGTTCGAGATCGTCTACAAGTACAAGAAGCGGGAGGTCGTTTACCAGCATCGCTTCGGAGGTGTCATCGGGCACATCGAGCACACGTATTCGCAGACCTCGTCATCGTCGATCCGGCGCTGGGCGGAATCGTATATGCGCACCTCCGCGTGTCCGACGTGTAAGGGCGGACGTCTGAAGCCGGAGAGCCTTTCCTATCGCATCGGCGACAAGAACATCGCGGAGCTGGTGTCGATGGATTTGATTTCGCTTCGCGGATTTTTCGATGCGCTCAAGCTGGACGGCAGGCAGGCGGTCATCGCCGCTCCCATCATTAAGGAGATTTCGGAACGACTCGACTTCATGCTGAACGTGGGAGTCGGCTACCTCAATCTCGACCGAAGTGCGGTCACGTTGAGTGGAGGGGAGAGTCAGCGGATTCGGCTCGCAACACAAATCGGGACACAGCTCGTCGGCGTGTTGTACGTGCTGGACGAACCAAGCATCGGTCTTCATGCGACGGACAACTCGAAGCTTATCGACTCGCTTGAGCAGCTTCGTGATCTCGGAAACTCGGTGCTCGTCGTTGAGCACGATCGCGAGATGATCGAGAGCGCAGATTATGTGGTCGATCTCGGCCCCGGCGCGGGTGAGCAGGGAGGGCATATAATTGCCGCGGCGCCACCCGCGAGTTTCAGCAAGAAACGAGGCGGCGCGACGGGCCTGACTGCGGATTACCTTTCGGGCAAGCGCGATGTACACGTGCCGCGGGTTCGCCGCAAGGGGAACGGGAAGACGCTTGACCTCATTGGGGCAGTCGGCAACAACCTGAAGGGCGACACGTTTTCGATTCCGCTCGGCACGTTGACGTGCGTCACCGGGGTATCCGGCTCCGGCAAGTCGAGTCTCGTGAACCAGACGTTGTTTCCGGTGCTCTCGCGGAGGCTCCATAATTCGCGCCAGCAGAGTCTGCCGTATGATCATCTGGAAGGGCTCGACGAAATTGACAAGGTCATCGACATCGACCAGAAGCCGATCGGGCGGACGCCCCGCTCGAATCCGGCGACCTACACGGGTCTATTCGGTCACATCCGTGACGTGTTCGCGATGCTTCCGGAATCGCAGATCCGCGGGTATCAACCGGGACGGTTCTCGTTTAATGTGAAGGGTGGTCGTTGTGAGTCGTGTGGAGGCGCCGGTGTCGTCAAGCTGGAGATGAACTTCCTGCCCGATGTATACGTGAACTGTGAGACCTGCCAGGGCAAGCGCTACAATGCCGAGACGCTCGAGGTCAAGTACGGTGGCAAGTCAATTTCGGATGTACTGGAGATGACCGTCTCCGAGGCATTGGAGTTCTTCCAAAACGTACCGCGCATCGAACGCAAACTGCGGACGCTGAAGACGGTCGGTCTCGGCTACATCCGGCTTGGTCAGCAGGCCACGACGCTCTCTGGTGGAGAGGCGCAGCGCGTGAAGCTGGCAAAGGAGCTTTCGCGACCTGGAACGGGTCGGACACTCTATATACTGGACGAGCCCACGACGGGACTGCACTTTGAGGACGTCCGTCAGCTCATGCTCGTGCTTCAGGCGCTTGTCGACAAAGGCAACACCGTTCTGGTCATCGAGCACAACCTTGACGTGGTGAAGGTTGCGGACCACGTTATCGACCTCGGGCCGGACGGTGGTGGTGCAGGCGGACAGATTATTGCGACGGGCACGCCGGAGCAGATCGCACGCAGGAAGTCACATACCGGCGTGTTCCTGAAGCAGGAGCTTGAACGGTCGACGTCGGAGACCGACGAGGATCAGCACATCGACCTTGACTCGCTGCTTTCAGACGCGGACGACGGCTCGGATGATGAGGAGGACGTCGACGACGGTGGCGACGACGAGGACAAAGACGGCAATGGAGCCGGCAGTGGAGCAGGCAGTGGCGCCGCGAACGGCGGAACGGGCTCCGGGCGGAAGGCTCGGCGCGACGATCTCGTAGAGGAGGCAGTTGACGACTGATCTGTGCCGTTGCCGGTTTGTATCTTATCGGCCGGCGAGCCCAATCAACAACTCTGACCGATACGCCCGACTGTGTATGGAGCCCGAATTCGTACCCGAATACAACAAGCCGTCGACACCCGGGATCTCGATGAACTTCGACAACACCGTGTCAGTGTATCACGTGGTGTCCGAGTCGGATAGCTTCCAGAAGGCCGTCAGTGATACGTTCGGATTGATCAAGGAAGCGGAGGCGCGGTTTCCTGGTTGGCCGCGGATGTTGTACCTGGACATCATCGGGCATCAGGGTGGTCAGTCCGGTTTTGATGAGGACTTCGTGGAGTTCCAACAGGAGCTCTTCTTCTCGACGATGGCGCCGTTTCTGACGGCTTTCGAACTTCCGCTGACGGGTCCGCTTCTGAATCCGCAGCCGCAGCGCAACGATCTTCCCGACGAAATTGTAATTCAGTGATGACACTGCGACGTAGTGTGGTTTGGCTGGTTGTCGCGATGGCCGCGGCAACAACTGGTAGGCAAAGCTCCGCGCAGGAGATGCCGGTCGTACTCGGCGAGCGGAGTCGGGCGCAGGTCGTGGATCGATGGCTGGCGGAGCGCTTTGAGACGGTTGTTCCGATGCTGATGAATCGGGAGGATGTCGATGTCTGGGTTGTCATGTCCAGGGAGTACAATGAGGATCCCGTGATCAAGACGATGCTTCCGGCCAAGTGGATGGCGGCTCGTCGGCGGACGATACTCGTTTTCCGCAGGACGCCGAATGGATCGATCGATCGCGCCGCCGTGTCCCGCTACGCGGTCGGCGATGCCTTTCCATCGAGTTGGAATCCGGAGGAGGAGCCGGATCAATGGAAGCGGGCTGTTGAGATCATTGGCGAATACGATCCGCGAACGATTGCCGTGAACACCTCGTCGACGTTTGGTCTGGCGGATGGCGTCACGCACACGGATTATGAGGCGCTGGTTCGCGAACTTCCGGAAGGCTTGAAGGACCGGGTTGTTTCCGGCGAGGCGCTGGCCATCGGGTGGCTCGAAACGCGCACGGACTCCGAGATGGCGGTTTATTCCCAGATCTGTCGGATTGCCCATCAGATTATTGCCGAGGGTTTGTCCGATGCGGTGATCCAACCCGGTGTAACGACGACGGATGATGTGGAGTGGTGGTACCGCGACCGGATCCGCTCGCTGGGGCTCGACACGTGGTTTCATCCAACCGTATCCCTTCAGCGTGCGGATGCCGGTGCCCGCGATGGCGACTTCTCGTCAGCCGAAGAATCGGCCGTAGTCATGCCCGGTGATCTGCTGCATGTGGACTTCGGGATCACGTACCTGCGGCTCAACACCGATACACAGCAGCATGCGTATGTGCTGCGACCTGGGGAAGTATCTGCGCCGGCCGGTCTGATTGCGGCACTGCGGGTTGGCAACCGACTCCAGGACATCCTGACGGGAGAGTTCACGACCGGGCGAACGGGCAATCAGATTCTGGAGGCGGCACTCAACAAGGCTCGCGCCGAACGAATTGATGCGACGATCTACACGCATCCGATTGGTTTTCATGGACATGCGGCCGGGCCGACGATCGGTCTATGGGATCAGCAGGGAGGGGTGCCGGGGGCGGGCGACTATCCGCTTTTCCCGAATACTGCCTACTCCATCGAGCTGAACGCGGCAGTTCCGGTGCCCGAATGGCGCGGAAAGAAGGTGCGCATCATGTTGGAGGAGGATGCCTTCTTTGACGGTCGGCAGGTTCGCTACATTGACGGTCGTCAGATGGAATTGCTGCTGATTCCGCGGCAGTAGGAATTCGGCGCGAAGGTTGCCCAAAGCCTGAACAGCAGCTAATTCGCGCAAAACGCGGCTGCAGCCCGTTTGTGGGCGGCACACCCGTTCCGAATCGGCGATATTTCTACTATATTTTTGCCTCTGTACGAGTCGCTCGGCCGCCCTGCCGAGGGGATTCCGCGGACGCACCACCAAGATCGCTCAGAGTCCAAGAAGGTAACCTACCTGATGAAACAGTTCATTTTCCCCAGTGTCGTAGAAAGCCACAACAGCGAGCTCAGCAACGTCGCCCCCGATCTCGTTCACGGCGTTAAGATTTTTGACAACGGAACGGGCTACATCGTCGGACATCTGGCGCTCAGTGAGGGCAATTCTCCTCACAAGGCGATCAACTCGTCTCCCGAAGATCTGGACTACCAGCTCCTGCTGCGGACGGGCCTCCTGCTGGCCTCGACGGTTGTCGATCAGCCGGTGACGCTCACGGTTGGTTTCCCGTATTCGACATTCCAGATCAACCGTGAAAGTGTAGCGGAACTGGTCGGCAAGACGCAGAAGATCAGCTACGACACATCGCCGTACGGCGGGCGCAGCGTTCAAACGCGGACGATCCAGATCGCGAAGGTCGACGTCATCCCGGAAGTTGTGGGATGCATCATCGGGGCACGAAAGGGCTCGCGCGGCCAGAAGGGCGCGTTTTACATGGCATCGCTCGGCTACGGAACGTTCGAGGCATGTCTCAGCACCGAAACCGGGATTGTTCAACGTACTATGGTTAGTACGATTGGTGTGCGCTACGCGGTTGACATCGCGAT
>JAGQWL010000391.1 GCA_020437385.1 Bacteroidota bacterium | reverse complement strand
TGACGATTCTCGTAATCAAAGTTGCACACCGTCGAGACTCGTACCGGCAGTGACTCAGCAATCAGCCGCACGCGACAGTTTGCTGAAATCAATGGCGCTTGACAAGTGCAATCTGATTCCGACGGAAACACAAATCCTGCGAACTGTCGTGCATATCCACAACTGACCAGCGATTGAAAGCAGTCCTGTACAATCACTTCGGCGAACGCCCGACGTTCACCGAGGTCCCCGACCCCAGCCCGCCGCTTCACGGCGTGGTCGTTCGCGTCATGGCGACCGGTCTCTGTCGCAGCGACTGGCACGGCTGGCAGGGACACGACAAGGACATCGTACTTCCGCATGTCCCCGGACACGAGTTCGCCGGTGTTGTCGTCGCGGTCGGCAGCGACGTTGGTCGCTTCAGGGTTGGCGATCGCGTCACTGTCCCGTTTGTCTGTGGATGCGGATCGTGCGACGAGTGTCGCTCAGGAAATCACCAGGTCTGCCCGAAACAGACACAGCCGGGCTTCACGCACTGGGGGTCGTTTGCGGAGCTCGTATCGGTTCACCATGCGGACGTAAACCTCGTTCGCCTGCCTGATGACATCGGGTTTGATGAAGCTGCGAGCCTCGGCTGCCGGTTTGTCACCGCGTTTCGCGCGTTGGTCGATCAGGCGGCGGTATCTGAAGGCGAATGGGTCGCCGTCCATGGATGTGGCGGTGTCGGCCTATCGGCAATCATGATTGCACGGGCACTCGGCGCGTCGGTCATCGCGGTCGACATCTCAGACGACAAACTGAACCTCGCACGATCGATGGGCGCGTCGATTGCGGTCAACGCGAGACAGCACGACAGCGTCCCGGATGCAGTCCGCGAGGCAACCGACGGCGGCGCTCATGTTTCCATGGATGCCCTTGGCAGCACTGAAACCTGCAACAACTCGATCCGGAGTCTCCGAAAACGCGGTCGGCACGTGCAGGTTGGGCTTCTGCTCGCGGACCACGCCAATCCGCCGATTCCAATGGATCGCGTCATCGCGGACGAACTCGAGATCCGCGGAAGCCACGGCATTCAGGCGTTCCGTTACGACGCGGTGTTTGACATGATTCGATCTGCGGACCTTGACCTCAGAAAGCTGATCGGCCGACGGATCGAACTCGATCAAGCCGCCGACGCGCTGTCGACGATGGATCGCGACGCGACACCGGGAGTGACGCTGATTCGGGTCTCAAGCTAGCCACGGGTTAGCCAACTCGCAGTCCTCTCCAGGCTCGATCAACACGGAGCGGACTCTCTCTTCTCCGTCCACAAGGTTGTGTCGGCGATCGTCGTACTCAGGTTCAGGATCTTGAAATCAGCACCCGCCTTGATGTCGATACGCGTATAGCCGCTCTTGCAGACCGGACCCCAGCTCAGGTTTGTGCCGACCACAAAGCCGACAAGAAAGTTGGGGACTATCGGAACGGCAAAGATGTCGACGTCGATCTTTGGAAAGGCAATACCCAGTTGCGCATCAACAAGATTACCGATGTTCGCCCCGGAATCGGCGTTGGTGCCGTGGAAGAGATGATTGATCGTCTGGTGGTTGACGCTCACGTCGACTCCGTCATAGTGGAAGCCCGAGCTGCCGTCGTAGGACATCGTGGTTTTCGCAGTGGCCGAAGCTTCGTTCTGTACTTTCATCTTCAGCACGAACTGAACGCGAACGTTGACCGTGACGGGGATCGACCCCACGAGAAATTTGATCGGCAGTCCGACCTCCGGCATCTTCCAGCTGAAGTCACCCAGCCCTGACCCCGCTGCGGCAAGGCTCAGCTCCATTTCAAGCTTCACGTTGTCGTTCGATATGTCCACTTCATCCGCCTGATTGTTGCTGATCGAGAGATCGCCGGATGATTGAAACTGCTTCAGCTTTCCCTTTCCAATGAACGTCGCCTTCAGGTTTCCGTCGATCTTCTTTGTGACCTGCACGATCACCTCGGTCCGGACAGTATCCGTTGGATTCAGCTCGAACTGGACGACATAGTTGTAATCCCCTTCCTTGTACTTGAACTGCATCTTCAGGCCGTCGGGACTGAACTCTCCGCCCTTGCCTGCCATCAGAGCCTGTTGCATGGCATCCGAATCGAGCATGGCCGTGTGTCGCCACGCGATGTGTCCGTCCGAAATGGCATCCGTCAACGGCGCGAACGCTGTCTCGACGACAGTCTGGTTACCGACCTGGGTGACGTCGGTAATTTTCCGGAGTGCCAGTCCTTCGATCAGCATTGGACGGCCCGTCGTTAATGTGACACCTGCCGTCGCGAGTGCCGCCGAATCAAAGGTGTATACCTGACGAACCGTATCTGCCTCGATCAGGGCAGCACGGGTAGAAGCGTCGATAATGATCGCATCCGGATCGTACGTCACGTCGAAGACGGATGAGTCCGCCTCGACCTGGGCAAGCACCGGCACAACCGTGGCAGTAAGGTCGGTCAGTGAACCGCCGGTTTCGTAATCCTGTGTGAGCGTGCCGTACCCGGGATGCGAAAAGACAAGCTGAATCGTCTGCAGCGTGGATGCCTTTCCAAACGTCGTTGCATTCGGTTTGCCGTCGAGTCGTTGAACGGTAAAGGTCGCAGCGGAACCGGATAGCTTTGCGATTGGCCGTGCGTTTGTCATCGAGCCATCTTCGAAGGCGAGGCGCGCAAAGTAGATTCCCGCCGCCCGGACCTCACTCCCAACACGTCTTCCCGATGCGTCGAACACCTCCACCGTTGGGATACCGCGATCCACCGGTGCTCGGTAGGCGATGCGAACGTCACCATCGGATACCGGGGTCGGGTAGATCGACTCGATCGTCGGCTCGGAAGGATCGATAGCGCCTGGATCGATAGCGGTTGTAGAAATCGTCGCGGCAAAACGACCCAGCGAATCGGTCCGAATGTCGCGCGCAAGTGTGTCCCCGGTCGCCAGGTCCAGCACGTCGACGCGTACGTTCGGCACCAGAATCCGCGAATCCGCATCCAGAACGCGCCCGCTGATGGCTACGTCGTCATGCGAAAGAGGTGGCTCGGACCGCACTAGGACGAGAAAAACGGTGACGATCAGCGTGAATAGGAGCTTCTGCATGGATTTGTCCGGATTTCAGAGGGCCTGGCATCTGTGAATGCACGGTTTCCGGCAAAAGTGTGTCAGCCCCCTACAGGGTTTGTAAGGGATTCCCTTAACAATCTGATTTCGATCGCCGATACCGGACTCACAAATCTGAGTGCCCGTTCGGTCACGAGGTGGACTGTTTCACCACCTCCATGTCTTCAGACCGTTTCGCGTACGCCCGATCCGGGTGGCACTCCACTTCAATTCGTCTGATCTACGCGAACAGGCGCAGCTACAGGCTCATTGCCATGCAGATGTCCGCGTTTCGCTTGATTATTGCCGCGTTCGCCGTTTCCGCCGTCGTATTAACGGGTTGCTCCGATTCCCTCGTACAGGGCGATCTGGCGCAAAACGATCTGGCGCAGAACGAAAACAACTCGCCGGCAACACTCCAACTTTCTCAACCGGGTAAACTTGTCAACGGCCATCTGCTCGACCGTGCGGTTTCGTCCGGCTCGGCTGTTTCAGCCCAGGCAAATGGCAAGGTCTTCTTCGGAGAACGCGGCCCTCGTGTCAAGGGGCTCTTCGATCGGAACTCAAATCAGAATGATGGTGAAGGTAACGGCGACACCGGGTCATCCGACTCCACGGGTACGGCGCCCTTCGATACCAATCGCGAGATCGTATCGCTTCTGGTAGCCACGAACAATGCGCCCGAGGAGCAGGAACTCACCGCAACGAAGATCCTCCGTCGGTACAAGATCCTTCGGCGGTACTCCTTCACGCACTCGTTCACCGGTATCGCGATCGATGTGTACAAGGACTCGCTCGATGCGATCATCAATCGAATGGAGAATGATCCGGACATCAAGTGGGTGCAGCCGGACATCCTGCTCAAACTTGTCGAGGAGGACGTCAACTCGGTCACGATTCTTCAGAAGCTGCCATGGGGCGTCAAGCGGATCGGCGGAGCTGTCAGTTCGACCCGCTCGGGCAACCTGCGCGGCAGTGTTCAGGGGGTCAACCTGTTCGTGATTGACTCAGGCATCGAGCCCTACGACGTCAACGTTTCGCTGAACCAGATCGAAAACTATTCAACATCACTCCACGGACTCGATCTGTACGGCCACGGTCTGCACGTCGCTGCAACGGCGGGTGCGCGGGATGATCTGATCGGAATCGTCGGCGTCGCTCCGGGCGTCAACACCTGGAGCATGAAGGTATTGGACGACCGGGGGGAAACGAAGATGTCCAATGTTATCTGGGCGCTCGAACGTGTGATGCAGATCCATGAATCGGATCCGACGCCGGCCGTTGTCAACATCTCGCTTGGCGGCGATGTCGGCACAACCGCGTACACACCGCTCGACGAGGCAGTTGATGCGGCTGTTGCTGCCGGGATCACGGTTGTCGTCGCAGCCGGAAACGACGGCATCGACGCCGCCACTGTCACACCCGCGCACGCCCGTGGCGCGATCACCGTCGGCGCGTACGACAAGAACGACCGCTTTGCGCCGTTCTCAAACTACGGCTCGACCGTTGACCTGCTTGCGCCGGGAGTAGACATCCTGTCGCTCGGTTCGCTGGGATTGACGCTGATCACCGGTGTCGAGATGTCCGGCACCTCGATGGCAGCGCCCCACGTCGCGGGCGCGGCAGCCTTGTATCTGTCGAACAATCCGACGGCTTCGCCGGAACAGGTCAAGCGCCAGCTTGTGGCAGACGGCCGCGCCGAAATCACAGGCACGCCGGCGGGCACGACGAATAAGACGGTCTGGGTCGGCGAATACTAGGACGCGTCCGGTCTGTTGTTGAAGCATTTTCAGGTCAGGCGGGCCAACGAAGGCTCGCCTGATCTGTTGCTTTCCCATCGATATCAACCGACCTTCTGTCCGTTGCCAATCACAATGCAATGCAACGGACCCAATCACAGCAACTATGGGAGTTGGTCGTCATTCTGGTCACGACCGCGGCGACGCTGACAATTCCGCTCGCACTCATCCCCGGGTGGCATGACATTCCCTTCGTTCGACCGGTTCTGCTGGTCACGAGCCTGGTTTATGCAATCGACGCGTGG
>JAGQWL010000390.1 GCA_020437385.1 Bacteroidota bacterium | reverse complement strand
TGTTGGCCTTGGCGGTCAACCAGAACTGCCGAATCCGCTGCGACGAGTTGGCGGCGAACGCCGGCCGGATTACACAGCGGGCCAAGAATATTGAAGAACGTCCGAACGCCAAGCGCGCGGCGGACCGGCATGACGTGTTGGAGTGCCGTGTGGAAAAGAGGGGCGAAGATGAAGGCGATTCCCGCTTCGTCAAGGCACGCCTCGACCGCGTCCGCACCGAGGTTGGTGCGAACGTCCAGAGCAGAAAGCACATCCGACGAGCCGGATCGAGACGACACGGACCTGTTTCCGTGTTTCGCAACGGTGACGCCCGCTCCGGCCACGACAAACGCGGCCGCCGTCGAGATGTTAAACGTTCCGGACTTGTCACCACCGGTGCCACAGAGGTCGATCGCATCCGGGTCGTTCAGAGAAACAGGCGTGGCGTACTGACGCATGACGCTTGTGAAGCCCACAAGCTCATCGAGCGTCTCGCCTCTCGAACGCAGCCCCATAAGAAAACCAGCAACAACTTCGGGCGGCGATTCACCGCGCATGATATCGTGCATTGCCGCCTCGGCCTCGGCGGACGAAAGCGTCGTGCCGGTCGCGACGACTTCCAGCAAGTCCTTCAATTGGGTCCTCATGTACCGACACCCGCTGAACTACAGGATCTCGTCAACCAGTTGCGAATGAGTCGAGGACCCTCCGCAGTCAGAATGCTTTCTGGATGAAACTGGATACCCTCGGTTGGGTGAACCTGGTGCCGGAGTCCCATGATGACATTGTCATCGGTCCATGCGGTTACGTAGAGGGATTCCGGAAGACTCTCGGAATCGACAACGAGCGAATGGTAACGCGTGGCAACGAAGCCGTCCGGCACGTTGCGGAAAACACCGTCGCCGCGGTGCCGAATGAGACTGGTCTTTCCATGCATCAGGCTGGGGGCGTGCACGACGCGGCCGCCGAAGGCTGCTCCGATTGCCTGGTGTCCCAGGCAAACACCGAGTACCGGAATATTTCCGGAAACGCTCCGAATAAGGTCAACGGTGATACCGGCGTCCTCCGGCCGACCCGGACCCGGCGAGATCAGCACGCCGCTTGGTGCCATCGCGATAACGTCTTCGACGGAAAGGTCGTCGTTGCGAAAAACTCGTACCTCGTGATCGCTCGCGGCAACGAGGTGGACCAGGTTGTAGGTGAACGAGTCATAGTTGTCAAGAACGAGTATCACGGGATTCTCTCGCAGTCTCAGTGCTGAGTGCTTTCACTCGTAACACTTCCAGTTGTGATCAGGCCGGTCACGTCGCGAACGCGATGCATGTATTCCTCAGCCCGCAGTCCAGCAGCTTTTGCGCCTTCACGTAGAACGTCGATTACATAGTCCGGTCTCGTCGCAAGGTCCCGTCGACGTTCGCGCGCCTCGCCGAAGTGGTCGTCGATCATTCCGAGCAGTTCCTTCTTTGCGTGACCGTAACCGTAGCCGCCAGACCGATATGCCTCCGCAATGCGATCGCGCGTCGCGTCGTCGGCGAAAAGTTTGATCAACGCAAACACATTGCACGAATCGGGGTCCTTCGGTTCATCGAGACCCTTCGAATCGGTGACAATGCCCATTACCTTCTTCTTCAAGGCCGCGCCTTCGTCGAAGATGCCGATGGTGTTCCCGTAGCTCTTGGACATCTTCCGACCATCAATCCCCGGAACGACCGAGACCGAGTCGAGAATGAGCGGATCGGGGATCGGAAAGAGCGGCGCGTCGTCGGAGCAGAACGTGTTGTTGAACTTGGATGCAGTGTCCCGAGTGATTTCTATGTTCTGTTTCTGGTCGGCTCCGACAGGCACAAGTGTTCCTCCGTACACGAGTATATCGGCCGCCTGGAGAATCGGATACGTGAAGAGACCTGCGTTGGCCGACAAGCCCTGGGCGACTTTGTCCTTGAAGGCGACCGCCTTCTCGAGTTGCGACACGGGCGTGAGCGTCGCAAAAATCCATGCCAGCTCCGTCACCTGCGGGACATCACTCTGGAGAAACAGGCTCGACAATTTGGGATTGAAGCCCAGCGCCAGATAGTCCAGCGCGACATCCAAACTGTAGCTTCGAAGCGCCGCACGGTCATGCAGGCTCGTCAACGCGTGGTAGTTAACGATGAAATAGTACGACGGGTGTTTGTCGTGGAGTTCAATGTGCTGTCTGATTGCTCCGAAGTAGTTCCCCAGGTGGAGCGTTCCAGACGGCTGAATACCGGACACAACCACCGCCGGTTTTCGGGGTTGCGGTTCAGATGTTTCTTGCTTGCTCAACTGTTGAGGGCGTCTAGCGAATCTTCTTCTGTTCGGCGCGGAGGGCGTCCAGTCGTTCCTTGGTTGACGCCCGGAGAACGTCGAGGATTGCGCGCGTTCGCATTTGATGTTCGATCGCACCCTCATCATTGAGAGCATCGAGCAAATCGGAATCGAGTTGGCCGAGCTTCTCCAGTCCCTCGACGCCTCCCGGAAGGGCGAAAGCCGCAGGATCCAGGTCTATGCCGGAATAGGCGGTACCACCACAACTGAACACGGTCTCCGCCAGCTTGGACACATTCATGCGCGCGGTTTTCTGGAGGTTAGCAAGCAAATCAGCCGTCTCTGTCCCCGGCATCGCGTGGATGACGGCATCGTATGATCGGTTGACGATCATGTGCTCCCGCATTATCGGATTCAGTCGTTCGACGGTCTCGGCCCTCGAAATAGTTTTGCCGATCCATCCCTTCTGAAACACGAGTTCTTTGATCATTGTCTGTCCGCGCGCAGCGTCTGTTTCGTGAACAAGATTGCCTGAAAGATACTGAGTTTGTTGCATTCTCGGCGTCAAGACGCCGATCTGGATACGTCACGTCATAGCAGTCCGTGGGCGGCTCCGAAGACCGCCTCGGTCAATGCGCGAGCCTTGTTGGTCGTTTCGTCGAATTCGCGCGCGGGGTCACTGTCAGCCACGATGCCCGCGCCAGCCTGGATGTAGATACGGTCATCTTTTATGACCATCGTTCGTATGGCGATGCAGGTGTCGAGGTTTCCGGAGAAGTCCAGGTACCCGATTGCACCGCCGTACAGTCCGCGCCTTACCGGTTCGATCTCATCAATGATTTCCATCGCGCGTACCTTTGGCGCTCCGCTGAGCGTGCCCGCCGGGAAGCAAGCCATCAAGGCATCTATCGCGGTTCGATCGTCCCGCAACTCGCCCGAAATCAGTGATACAATGTGCATCACGTGAGAGTATCGCTCGACGTAACCCAATCGCTCCGGGTTGACGGTACCGTATTGCGCAACTCGGCCCACGTCGTTACGGGCAAGGTCGACCAGCATGAGGTGCTCTGATTGCTCTTTCTCATCTGCCAGCAACTCGCGCTCGAGCTCCAGATCGTGAGCGGGAGTCCGCCCACGCGGACGAGTCCCCGCTATCGGCATCGTTTCCACGCGACTGCCCTCCACGCGAACCAACATCTCCGGAGACGAGCCGGCAACACGGAAATCGCCGAGAGAGAGGTAGAAGAGATAAGGAGACGGGTTTACCTGTCGAAGCGCACGATACAGGTTGAAAGGGTCGCCCGTGAAGGGAATCGAAAAACGCTGAGAGAGAACGACCTGGAAAATATCGCCTTCGTAAATGTACGTTCGAGCCTTCTCGACGCCTGCCTCGAAGTCTGAACGCGGCATATTGGAGGCCAGCTCATCTGCGCCAACGGTTATTCGTTCCGGCATCGGCTGCGAGTCAGCTGTCAGGCGGTCGAGGATTGAATCAATGCGAGAGTCGGCCAGCTTGTATTGAGTAGCGAGATCCTCTTCGCCGGAGACAACGGCGACCGACTGAACGATCATCCGATGCTTCACATGATCAAAAGCAACAACCGTGTCGTACAGACACCACATTGAATCCGGAATCTCCAGCTCATCCGGGGGCGAATCGGGTAATCGTTCGACAAGTCGCACGACATCGTAGCCAAGGTAACCGACAGCGCCACAGGTAAGGCGAGGCGATCCTGGCAGTTTCACCTCGCGGAATGCTTTCATTTCCTCGGCAAGAACATCGAGGATGTTGCCCTCGACAGCAGCAGCGGGCGAAAGCGTGCCGGGCGTTTCACAGAATACATGCTCTCCGAATGCGCGGAGGATCTTGTATGGGTCAACGCCGAGAAAGGTGTAGCGCGCCATCTTCTCGCCGCCCTCAACGCTTTCGAAGAGGAAGCTGTACGGCGAATCAGCCGCGACGCGGAGGTAGGCCGCAACGGGAGTCACGAGATCGGCACCAACCGATCTGCTGACAGGAACTCCCACAGGTATCGAGGAACTGGCGAGTTCCGCTCGCGCAATGTCTGCAAACTCCTCAAATGTCATATCAAATGCTCTTCAGGGCGCAGGGACAAAAAAAAACCCACTGCTACGGGCAGCGGGTTGGGTACAGTCGAACGCCGGCGTTACTACGTCCGTTGACAGCACACATCCCGCGAGTATCGCCACCAAGAGGCGGCGAACACAGCACTGTATCGAACGGCAGTCTGTTCGGCTGGCCGACCGGTGGTTGTGTGAGCGGATGCGTCCATTTGTCGCGACGGGTAGCGAGAATCGTTTTTCTTCAGGACACGAAGATAATTCAGTCGTCTTGCTGTTGCAAGCCTGGCGCCCGGCACAGCTGTCAATTGGAGAGGCACAGGACTTCCGATGGAAAACCAAACTGTACAACGCGATACTGATCGTCAATCGAGAACCCGGCCTCTCTGGCCGGGCCCGACAAGGAAACGCCGCGACATCCCCCGAGAAAGAAGGGATGTATCCGGTACAACGTCTCCCAGATGGCCTCCGACGTGCGTTCAGGGGGACTCATGGATAGCAACACGGCTCGCCCGTTCGGGCGCAACACTCTTCGGAACTCGGCAAGCAGCGGCACCATGTCACTTGCCTTCATCATGTCCAGCATATAACTGCTGAACAGTAGATCGAAACTCGCGGATGGAAACGGCAGCGCGAACGCGTCGCCGACGATGAGCTGGCAATCCTGATCTGTCGCAACTGTGCGGGCAATTCGCTTTTTAGCCCTGCGAAGCATCGCCGGCGTTTTGTCAATGCCAACGGTTCGGCCGTAAGGGTTTTGCTTGACAAGATGAACGAAAGAGAGTCCGGTACCGACGGCGACCTCGAGGATGCTCTCGCCATCTCGGACCCGTGCGCTGTTCAAGGCGGCCCGGTGCGCACGGCTCTCCACGAGCGCAGCAAAGGCGTCGTGCAGTGGCGCGATCAGGCGGTACCAGTGTACAACGCGTTCTTGTTCAAGTTTGGCAGGCAACATCGTGTGGGACTTTGGCGTCGGCATAGCGTAATTTCGGCTGGAAACCTGTCCAAATTGAAAACGTCGGAACGTGAGGTGTCTGACGTCCCGAGAGACGGACGCCCTGACCTTGGATTCCGTGACTTGGATTCCGTGACCTTGGATTCCGTGACTTGGATTCCCTGACCTCGGATTCCCTGACCTCGGATTCCCTCACATATTGTGCGGAAACGCACGCAAACGCAAGCAAAGCATCATGCCAAAGCAATCCGCTCCGGTCGCACCGCTTTCCACTCATCGACCCGTCCTAGATTTCATCTCGTTCGCGCTGGCACTGCTGGGCATTCTCGTTGTCGTTCACCTCTGGATACAAAGCGGTCGCGGTTTTGATCGAGGCTGCTTCGGATTTTCGGCCCCAACGGCTCAGGACGCCACATTCAATTGCGAAGCCGTGGTGAACAGCGATGCAGGCAAATTGCTGGGTGTTTCGAACGTGATCTGGGGGCTAGGATTCTATCTGGTAATCGCTGCCTTGAGTTTCCTGGTGGTCACGCGTCCCGTCAATGAGGTTCGAAAATTCAAATCACTGAGGGCTGTGATGCTGATTGGCGGCATCCTCTATTCGGGATATCTCTCTTATGTCCAGTATTTCCAGTTGGGAGAGTTCTGCAAGCTTTGCCTGATTTCCGCGTCGATTGTCGCCTTGCTGTTTCTGGTATTGCTCGCTGACTACCTGACGAAGCCTGGCAGAGGAGATTCTGACGCGCCCGCACTCCTTCGCCGGGTACCGTTCCTGGGCGCTCTCGCCGGGATCATCGCCGTCGTGTCTGCCGTCGATATCGCGTACTTCAACGGACTCGACGCCGCGTCGGCGACGGTCGCGATAGCGGAGCCGGTTGTTGACGGCCCGGTGAACGCCTGTCGGTACGATGCGACCAAGCCGAGGGTTGAAAACTATCTGGACATGGTTTCCTTTAGTGACCCATCAAAGGGGAATCCGAACGCCCAGGTTGTTGTTATCGAGTTCTTTGATCCGATGTGCCCCCATTGCAAGACTATGAACCCCGTAATGAAGCAGGTCATCGCCGAGTATGGTGACAAGGCGAGATTTGTATATCGCCCGTTCGTTCTGTCGGGTCGCTCGATGCAGCAGGTCGAGGCCCTTTATGCGGCAGCTCAGGAGGGTAAGTTTTTCGAGATGCTTGACAAGCAATTTGACCTTCAGAGCGCCAATCCTCTTACGATGGCTCAATTTCAGCAGATTGCCGGGGAGATCGGTCTTGATTGGAGTCTGCTGAAGCACAGACTCGACAATCAGATGTTTCGGAATATCGCCATACGGCACCGAAATGCTGCCTCTGACGCGGGTATCGGCGTCGTTCCGACCGTCATGATCAATGGGCGCATTACGGAAGGCTCGGCTCGGACTGTCGACTGTCTGAAACAAATGATTGACGAGGCGACGCCTTCGCCCGCAATGTAGTTCACCAGGTCAGGGAATCAGGTTCTGTAACGACAAAATGCAATCGTAATGACGGATAGGGAAGAACAAGCCATCAATACAATCCGATTTCTGGCGGTTGATGCCGTTCAGAAAGCAAATAGCGGCCATCCGGGCATGCCAATGGGCTGCGCACCCATGGCGTACGTTCTCTGGACTGAGTTCTTGAGGCATGCCCCAAAAAGCCCAACCTGGTTGGACCGTGACAGGTTCGTTCTTTCCGCGGGTCACGGCTCGATGCTGTTGTATGCACTACTGCATCTTACTGGCTACGACCTCGGAATTGAGGACCTGAAGAACTTTCGGCAGCTCGACAGCCGGACGCCGGGCCACCCGGAGAATTTCCTGACACCCGGTGTTGAGACAACTACGGGTCCGCTAGGACAGGGCTTCGCCAATGGTGTCGGATTCGCAATCGCCGAGAAGCACCTTGCGGCCGTCTTCAATCGCCCTGGACACGATATTATCGATCATCGGACGTTCGGTATCGTGTCGGACGGTGACCTGATGGAGGGCATTTCTCACGAGGCCGCGTCGCTGGCGGGCCACCTTGGTCTCGGGAAACTGATTTACCTCTACGATGACAATCACATTTCAATTGAAGGCGATACCAAAATTGCCTTCACCGAAGACGTGGATGCGCGCTTCAGAGCCTACGGATGGCATGTTCAGCACGTCCCCGACGGCAACGACGTCGCGACAATTCGTTCAGCCATCACGAACGCAATTGAGGAGCGGGACAAACCGTCGCTGATTTCAATCCGGACAATTATCGGCTACGGAAGTCCGAACAAGCAGAACACGGAGAAGGTGCATGGTTCGCCGCTGGGCCCCGACGAAGTGAAGTTGGCGAAGGATAACCTCGGCTGGCCGGAGACCCCAACGTTTCTCGTTCCTGATGGCGTCTACGATGATATGGATGCCCAGTCCGAAGGTGAAGCTCGGGTCCGGGAGTGGGAATCGAGACTCGCCGCCTATGCCGAAGCGTATCCGGAGCTTGCCAGACAACTTGAGTCCTGGTTTGCCGGCACGCTTCCGGCCGATTGGGAGTCGGCCGTGCCGACGTTCGAGGCAGGAAAGGGACTGGCCAGCCGGGAGTCGGGTGGTAAGGTGCTCGACGCATTGGCGGCGGCCATTCCAAATCTGATAGGCGGCTCTGCGGATCTCGCTGGTTCCAACAAGACGGAGTTAAAGGGCCGAAGCAGCTTTCAGGGCGATAGTCCGGACGGGACGATCTTCCATTTCGGAGTTCGTGAGCACGCGATGGCGGCGATAACGAATGGGATTGTTCTTCATGGGGGGCTGATACCCTTCTGCGCTTCGTTCCTGGTATTTACGGACTATCTGAGACCGTCGCTTCGGCTGGCGGCTTTGATGGGCCTTCCGGTTGTGCATGTAATGACGCACGACTCGATCGGGCTAGGGGAGGACGGGCCAACACATCAGCCAGTCGAACACTACATGGCCCTTCGCGTGATCCCGAATTTGAACTTCATTCGGCCCGGCGATGCGAACGAAACAGCCGAGGCATGGAAGGTGGCCATCAAGTCAAAAGACGCCCCCACAGTGCTGGCGTTGTCGCGTCAGCGGCTTGCAACGCTGGACCGAACCGCAATGGGTGCTGCCAGTGGGGTCGCGAGGGGTGGATATGTCCTGAAAGAGTCAAGCGCCGAGCCGGAGGCTATCGTCATCGGCACGGGGAGTGAGCTTCAGATTGCGGTTGAAGCCGGAGAGCGGCTCGAGTCCGAAGGAATCTCGACGCGTGTGGTGAGCCTGCCATGTTGGCGTTTGTTTGACCAGCAGCCTGAATCCTACCGCAAGCAGGTGCTGCCTCCGCAAACATCCGTCAGAGTGGCGGTTGAGGCCGGCGTCACGCTGGGATGGGAGCGCTACGTTGGCACCCACGGGTCCGTTGTTGGTCTCGACACATTCGGAGCGTCAGCGCCCGCCGAAGAGCTCTACGAACATTTTGGCATTACCGCAGACGCAGTCGTCGCCAGGGTCAAACAGGCGCTCAACGTAGTCAGCGAGGGCTAGCTCGACGTGGTCCGTGAAAAACGAAGCTCCAGGTCCGATACTTCGCGTTCCAGTGCAGGCACGGAATAGGGTAGTCTCGGAATGATCGCCCGAACCGACTCGATCTGCATTTCGGCATCGGAGCGTCGTCCCGAATCCAGGTAGCATGACGCAAGAATCGTGTGGCCGCTGAGGCGTTTGGAGCTGTCGTCGCCCATGATCCGATCCATGATTGCGACGGCCTGTTCTGCTGGAGCGACTGCCTTTCCGCAGTCGCCACGTTCGTAGTACATGCGCGCCTGAGTCAACAGTACGGAGGAATAGCGATTGTCCCTATTGCGCTTCAGCTCGGACGCTCGCGATACGGCGACCATCATCAGGGAATCTGCACGCCTGACATTGCCAAGTCTTGAAAGTGCGAGCGCATAATCGCGATTCATGTCGATGACGGTCGCAAAGTTCTCGCCCCATAGATTCGTCGCAGGATTGATCTGGTCTCCAATCAGGGTTAACGCTTTCCTGTTATCTCCGGTCTTCAGGTATATCTTGCCCAGGGAATAATTCCACATGACGGTGCGCATAGTTTCTTCCTGCCCGGCCGCCTTGAGCGAACCGATCGCACGTTTCATCAAGGCAGTCGCTTCGTCGAGGTTGCCAAGATTGAGCTGATTTTCGCCAAGTTGGGCATACGCGTCGGGAAGCCCGGATTGCGCATCGTCGCCGCCGCGTTCGAGAATCTGAATTGATTCCCGGAGAACGCTCCCGGCCCGGTCCAGTTGCCCGTCGTTTTGAAGGATTCCTGCCATTTCGGTCATCGCAAATGCGACTGTCGGATGGTCAGGCCCCAGGGCCTCTCTTCTCAACTCGATCGCCCGCCTGTACATATCGATTGCCTGGTCTCGACGCTGACTGTAACCGTACATCAATCCGAGACTCTGCAGTGCCTGGGCATACGTAATCGGGTGCACGTCCCGTGGTGACTGTTCGAACACCGATACGGCATGTTCTGTCAATGCGGTGGACTCCTGCATCTGCATTGTATAGTGCATCGTGGAAGCCAGTTCGAGTTCGTCGATGGCTACGCCGACATCGTCATTGCCCCGCAGTCTTCGCTTGATCTCCAGGGCTTCGCTTCGGGCCTCAACCGCCTCGTCGTAGCGAGACAGATACTCGGCGAGAAGAAACCCACGTTGGGCCAGAACCTTCTGAAGAAGCTGATCGTCGCGCGATGCCCTTGCAAGCTTGAGCGCCTCCGCCGAGGCCGTGTCAGCCGCCGCGTGCTGACCGAGAAGCTGAAGCGAATGCGCGTGAATCAGCAGCATGTCCGCGATGGCTGCGTCTGAATGTTCACTCTGCGCTGCCAGGGCAAGCGCATGGTTCGAGTACTCTGAAGCTTTCGCATATTCGCCCAGGCCCATGTATGCCCGGCTGATTGCGGTGAGCAATTCCGCCTGGACGGCTGGTTCCGAAGACAACTCGTCGAGGATTCGGTTCGATCCGCGATCCAGGACATCTCGGGCGGTCAGTGATTCTGGCGGTGTCGCGTACGGATCCGCATCCGAAAACACGCTCACGAGAAAATCAGCGGTGCGTTGAGCCTTGGTGGCCTCAAGGCTGGCCGCGGCCCAGCCTTCCCGAGCGACGTGCGACTGCCACAAGACCCCGGAAACGCCGACGACTGCAAGCGTGGCGGCAAGGGCCCCAAGCGCAACCCCGACTCGGTTCCTCCGCACAAACTTGCGGACTCGATATGAAATCGAGTCAGCCGTCGCGGAGACAGGGCGGTTTTCGAGAAAATTGACGATGTCGTCGCGGAGTCGGCCTGCGGTCTGATATCTCCGCTCGGCTTCCTTGCGGAGGGCCGTAAGGACAATGTTGTCCAGATCTCCCTTCAGCGTGTCTGCAATTGCGCGTCTCGATGCAGACCTCGCGTGTTCCAGTTCTTCACTTACGTTCTCTGTGACCTTACGAAGAAATACGGTGCTGGGGCGATCAGGGACGGTGTCGCATACAGCCCTTTGTAGCTCCATGGGCGATGTTCCCGTGACTACATAAGGAGGAGAACCGGCCAGAATCCCGTATAGCATCACGCCGAGTGCATACACATCGCTGGCGGTTGTTACGGCCTCTCCGCGAACCTGCTCGGGCGCCGCGTAACCGGGGGTCAAGGCGCGACCCACTCCGGCAGCCGTTACGTCGGCGGCAGACGAGTCGTCCGCGAGTATCTTTGCGATACCGAAGTCCAGTAGCTTGACCGTACCGTCGGGCGTAACAAGAATGTTGCCCGGTTTCAGGTCACGATGAATGACGAGATTGTGGTGCGCGAAGTCGACCGCGTTGCACACGTCGACGAACAGACGCAACCGCTCCTTGACAGATAGCTGTCGTTCATCGCAGTACTGGTCGATGGGTGTCCCGTCGACCATTTCCATTACGAAGTACGGTACGCCGGATTCCGAATAGCCGCCGTCGTAGAGGCGCGCAATATTTGGATGGTTCAACGTCGCGAGGATTTGACGTTCGTGCTCTGAGCGTCTTCGCGCCGGTCCTGGGATTGCACTGCCCTGTACTATCTTGATCGCGACCGTTTGGTCGAACGACCCATCGGCCCGCTCAGCCTCGTAGACGAGTCCCATGCCGCCCTTTCCGATCAAGCGAGATATTCGGTACGCGTCGATCCGAGTGCCGGCAGGGAAGGGGTCGCCGTCATGTGAGTCGGCCGCATCTATGAACGGCGGCGCATCGCGGTCAGCCCGAACGAAGGACATGACCTCGCGTTCGAGCGACGCGTCACCCTGACAGAAGTCCGATATGTATCGCTTACGATCGTCGGGCTTCATGTCCAGAACGACATCGAGCAGTTCCTCGATGCGGCGCCACCGCTCCGGTGTCATTTCAGTCGTTTGCATCGTCTGTATCTGGCAAGAATGCGGTTAGAATGGAGCGCGATGTTCGTCACAACCCTTAGCGCAGGAAAGTGCGATCGTAGATCACCGGGCAAGCCGAGAGTTGGATCGTCCAGCGCGACTACTTGGTCGCAAGGATCTCCCGGGCAAGAAATGCACGCGCCTTTCTCCAATCTCGCTTTACGGTCATTTCGGAAATGCCAAGGACCTGTGCCGTCTCCTCTATACTCAGGCCACCGAAAAAACGGTGCTCGACAATCTGGGCGAGACGCGGACTGACAGTTTCCAGGCTCTTCAGCGCGTTGTCCAGATCGAGCACGTCGTCCGCCGATACGGACGTGCCCGGAACAAGCTGTTCGTCGAACGTTACCGCCTGGGCTGAACCACCCCGCTTCTGGGCATTCCGTGAGCGGGCGTGATCGACCAGAATTCGACGCATGGCTCGCGAGGCGATCGCGAAGAAGTGTGCACGATTCTGCCAGTCGATCGTGTCATTTCCGGCGAGGCGCACGAAGGCCTCGTGGACGAGCGCGGTGGGATTCAGCGTGTGACCGGGACGCTCACGGCGCAGGTGGACGCGCGCAAGCTCGCGCAGTTCGTTGTAGACCAGCGGGAG
>JAGQWL010000002.1 GCA_020437385.1 Bacteroidota bacterium | reverse complement strand
TGCCACCCCGGGAATACCCGAAGGCTGGATCGTCAACACGAATGGCAGCGTCGAATTTTCAAAGTCCGGCCACCGCCTGTTCTTCGGTACGTCGCCGGTACCGGCGCTGCCCGACACGACGGTGAAACAGCTAGACGATGAAAAGGTCGTCGTTGATGTCTGGAACTGGAAGGATCCGCTTCTCCAGACCGAGCAGCTCGTCGACCTCGACGCCGACAGGAAACGGACCTATCGTGCGGTAATAATCTTGTCGGAGCGGAGTCACCTCGTGCATCAGTTGGCCGAACCCGATTGGCCAACCCTGTCGATTCCGTCAGACGGCGACGCGCGCTATGGAATCGCGAATTCAAACATACCGTATCGACCCGAGACATCTTGGGACTTCCCGGACTATTTCGACATCTCCGTTGTGGACGTCGCGACCGGTGATCGTTCTCTCGTAAAGAAGCGCGTACAGAGCTCGGGGGCAATTTCGCCCTCTCAGAAGTATGTCACGTGGTGGGACCGCGACAACCTTACGTGGATGGCCCAGGACCTGCGCAGCGGAAAATCCATCAACCTCGGCAAAGAGTTCGCGCACCCGCTCCAGAACGAACTCCACGACTGGCCCTATGGGGCGAACCCGTACGGGAACGCCGGATGGACAGACGACGACCGCTTTCTCGTTTACGACAAGCACGACATCTACTCCGTGGACCCGACAGGTAGAACGCAGCCCGTTTCGCTCACCGGCGGACAGGGACGGGCGACGAACAAACGCTATCGGTACGTGCGACTGAATCCGGACGAGAAGTCAATCTCCGAAACGGACACACTGCTTCTATCCGTCTTCAATCTTGACAACCGATCTGCCGGGTTTGCGTCGGTCATTGCGGGCCGGCCGTCAAGCCTGCGTCTGCTCGTGGAAAGCGAACATGCGTACTCCACTCCGACGAAGGCGCGCGACGCAGACGTCGTGTCGTTTACGCGCGAGAGCTTCTCAGAATTCCCAAACATCTGGACAGCGAGCACGATGATGCGAAGCGAGCGCCAGGTGACGGACCTCAATCCGCAGCAATCCGAGTACTTGTGGGGCACCGCCGAGTTGGTGCACTGGACTTCAACGGATGGGGTGCCGCTCTCCGGCTTGCTCTACAAGCCGGAGGATTTCGACCCCGGGCGGCAATATCCAATGATGGTCTACTTCTACGAAAAGAACAGCGATCTGCTCTACCGCCACCACGCCCCTGAACCCCACCGCTCGACCATCAACATCACGTTCTACGTCAGCCGGGGTTATGTCGTCTTCGTCCCGGATATCGTCTACAAGGTTGGCTATCCAGGAGAAAGTGCAATGGCCAGCGTCATGCCCGGCGTAACCGCGCTGATCGACAAGGGGTATATCGATGCCGCCCGCGTCGGCGTTCAAGGTCATAGCTGGGGCGGCTACCAGATTGCGTACATGGTCACGCGTACAAACCTTTTTCGTGCGGCAGAGGCGGGTGCGCCGGTGGCGAACATGGTAAGCGCGTACGGCGGCATTCGATGGGGTACGGGAAAAAGCAGAATGTTTCAGTACGAGAGAACGCAGAGTCGGATCGGCGGATCTCTCTGGGAGTACCCGATGCGCTATCTGGAGAACTCGCCGATCTTTCGCGCAGACGATATCGAGACGCCGCTGTTGATCATGCACAACGATCACGATGCCGCCGTGCCCTGGTATCAGGGAATCGAACTATTCGTCGCGCTACGTCGGCTGGGTAAGCCCGCATGGATGATCAATTATAACGGCGAACCCCATTGGCCGACGCGCTACAACAACAAGAAAGACTGGACGATACGGATGCAGCAGTTCTTCGATTACTACCTGAAGGATGCGCCTCCGCCGATCTGGCTCTCGCGCGGAGTCCCGGCGATGCAGAAGGGCTTGACGCTCGGACTCGAAGCAGACTCTACGGCCGTTGACTCGTCGCCCCATCCGGCCGATCGCAACTGAATGAATCATCCGGAGGACTACGATTCGATCCTGGCGGCCCTGCACGAGGAGATTGGAGCGGGGCTTCCCGGCGTGACGGCACAGCTTCGAATGAGCTTCCCCTCCAGGGAGCGGCGAGAGCTCATGTCTGTCTCTGGACGACAGTGTGCAGAGGCGGGGGTGCTCGTATTGGTCACTTCCGTCGGCGGTCGCGCGCACGTCCTGCTCACAGTTCGGAAGACGACACTCGCACGGCATCCCGGTCAGATTTCCTTTCCGGGCGGGCGACGAGAGGCGAACGAGGACCTGTTGACCACCGCGCTCCGTGAGACCGAAGAGGAAGTCAACGTTCAACCCGCCGCCGTGCGGGTCATCGGAGCACTCACGCCGCTCTACATCCCGCCGTCGGGATACTGCGTTTACCCCTTCCTTGGATCATCAACGGGAATCACACCGATTGCGGACGAACGGGAAGTCGACAGGATACTGCAGATACCGGTCGCGGATCTACTGAGCGGCAGTCTCATGCAGCATCACACGCGCTCGTTTCGAGGTACGCCCGTCGAGGTGCCCTGTTTTAACGCCGGCGGCGACATCATCTGGGGCGCAACGGCAATGATACTATCCGAGGTGATTGCGCTCCTTGAACGACACGTGCCGGCTTGCGATTAGGCCACGCGCATCAGCGACCGATGTATGTCTGCAGCGACGCGCGGGCCATGCTTGCGAATACGCCAGTCCCGCCATCCACGTGTGTGATCACGTTCGGAATCTCGCCGGGCGAAAACGTGCTGCCACCTTGCTGAATCGACTGGGAACGTAGGAAGTCGAACAGATTGTCGTCGATCGCACTCGCCACGATCCTGTTTGGACCGTAGAACGCCACCGCAAGCCAGGGAAGCTTAATCGTCAACGTCCCGTCCGAATTAGCCTCGTAATTGTCCTGGTTGAACGGAGGTGACTCGGTGATCAGTACATCCTCGAGATCGTCTTCGCTCTCAATAAACGACGAGTAGACGGGCGTCAACGCGTCCAGGGACGGATCGAGTGACTCGATCGAAAACACGAAGATCGACTGCCGGTCCTTGTAGACGCTTTTACTGATGTTGACCGCGACCTGGACATCGCCCTGATACTGAACAGAGTCCGCATTGACGCTGACCACCTCAAACGCGCCGGGCACGGTTGTTTCCGACGACACCACGTTGCCGTCCGCCGTGTTCACAACCAACCGGTACGTCGCGCCGGGCTGCACGATCACCGACTGGTCGACCGGTTGATACACCGACGAGAGTCGCTCAAACGGAATGGACTCGGCCGTTGAGCCATCGGCCGCGAGGCGGTCGATTCGGACCGTCGCGTCGCGCACGAGGCGGTCGCCGAAGTTGTACTGCGCATCGATACCCGCCGTCGTGGAGACGAGTACGCGCCTGAACGGCTCGCCCGCAATCAGGTAGGACTCGACCACGTAACGGGGCGATGTCTCGTCCGGCGAGGTGCTGTCACATCCGGAAAGCAGCGCGCTGCCGGATAGCAGCATGCTGCCCAGGAGTGCAAAGAGGATGGAACGCTGGATTCTCATGTTCGGTCAGAATTTGAGCGTAAACGAAATATTGGGAATCGGCACAGGAATCTGCGGCACGGTCGTCCGCTTGATGCTGTTGTCTTCCTGTGACTCGAAGAAATAGAACCAGACGTTCTCACGCGAATACACGTTCAGCAGCTGGAGCTGCAACTCGTAGTCGGCAAAACCAAGGAACCCGCCGATCTTGCTCGCACCGATGTCCATCCGATGGTAGGCGGGCAGTCTGCTCTCATTGAACGGCGCCCAGATTACGTCCCGGACTGTCGATCCGAGCGGCGAATCGACGATCTTGAACTGGCTCTCAGGCTGGGTATAGGCCTGACCGGTGGCGTAGTTGAAGACGCCGGTGAAGCGCCAGCCCCTGCCGACATCAAAATTGCCGACGACATTCAGGTCGTGCGTCCGGTCGTACTTCGGCGAGAACCACTTGTCTCCTTCGAATCCGAAGTAGCGGCGCCGCGTCAGACCAAGCGTATAGCCGACGAACCCATTGAGCTTGCCCTTTTGCTTTTCGAGAAGGACCTCGGAGCCATAGGCGTAGCCGTCGCCGAACTGGAACAGGTCTTCGTAGGCGACGCCTGCCGCGTCCGGCAGAAACGGATCAAGCGTAAACAGGCCCTTCATCGTCCGATAGTACAGTTCGAGGTCGACGTTCAGCCCCGATCGCGGAGATGTCTTGATACCGGCGACAAACTGATCGCCGTATGCCGGCGGGACGCCATTGTCCGTGGTCAGCCAGATGTCGGATCCAGAGAAAAGTTCGCTGGTGATGAGCGTCAGGAACTGGTAGTAGCGACCGTAGCCGGCCTGCAGCCGGAGCTGCGGCGACGGACGGTTTTCGATGGAAAGCCGCGGCTCAAGCCGAATGTAGTCGCCGCCTTCAAAGTAGTTCGCCCGGAGGCCACCCCGAAGGACCCAATTGGATGCAGGCTTGTATTCGTCCTGAACATAAACGGAAGCGTAGAGCGACTGAATTCGCTCACTCAGCGTCGATTCGCCGTCAAAGGTATCATTCAGGCGGAAGGTGAAGTTACCTGCCCAGAATCCGCCGGTAATCGCATGGTCCCCTTCCGGCCGAAACTCGAAATCACCCTTCGTCGAAATGTCGTAGACCTTGTTGCTGCGATTAAATTCAGTACCGCCGAACTTGAACTTCGGAGTACTGAAATACCTCGACGACGTAAACGTGAAATTCGAGTACAGCTTGTCCGAGAAGATGTGCGTCCAGTTAGCGCTGCCGGTGAAGTTGCCGTACTGCAGATCGACACCCGCCTCATCGTCAAATATCGGCAGGCTCAGTCGATCGCGTCCGGTGTAGAACGACGCTGACACCTTATCGTCTGCACTGACATCCAGGTTTACCTTCCCATTGACATCGTAGAAGTAGAAACTTTCGGGAATGCCGTCGATGTCCTGGTTCTTGAGAACGGCGAGGAGCGGCTCGAGGGTTGAACGACGTACCGCGAACATCCACGAACCGCGGCTGTAGGGTCCCTCGACCATCGCCCGCGAAGCAAGCAGCCCGAGCGACGCCGTGTCGTGGGTCCCGACCCGGTTGCCATCCTTGTTGTAGATGTCGACAACCGACCCCAGACGCCCTCCGTACTCGGCGGGGTACCCGCCCTTGTACAGCCTGACGTCCTTGACCGCGTCTGGATTAAACGTCGAGAAGAAGCCGAAGAAGTGACTTGGGTTGTACACCGTCGTTCGATCAAGGAGAATCAACGTCTGGTCGGGACTTCCGCCACGAATGTAGAGGCCGGACGAATAATCCGACGCAGCCTTCACTCCGGGCAGGAGCTGGAGTGATCGGAACACGTCGGGCTCCAGCACTGCCGGCAGACTCTTCACGAGATCCGTCTTGAGCTGAGCGACACCGACTCGTCGAACCTCTTCTTCCGTCTCGCGGTCTGCCGTAACCACCACCTCGAGCACGCCGATTTCGGCGGGCTGGAGATCAATATCGAGACGCCGCGATTCCCCTGCGGCCAACGTCAGCTCAGTTCGGAACTCCGAATACCCGATGTACGAAGCGACTACCGTGTACGTACCCGGTTCGATTCCCGTGATGGCGTAGTAGCCAGTCGTATTGGTCGCGGCCCCGATCTCGCCACGCACCAGTGTCACGTTCGCGAGAATAAGCGTTTCACCGGTTGAGGCGTCGCGTACGAAACCCGTGAGACTGGCTCGTGACTGCGACCATGCCGGCGCAGACGGCGTCACGAAAAAAACTGCCGCCGTGAGTACGACAACCTGCAGTGAAGACAACACGTAGCGGTGCAAACTCCTTCCGGCAATCATGCTCGATTTGGGAATGAAGAAGACGATAGTAAGAGTCGAAAAGCCCGACCGGACAACGACTGCATGGGTGGTTCGGGGATGAACGACGAACCGTCCGGAAGGTTACGCTGCTCTATTCAAAACCGTGCCATCCGCAAATTCTTCACTTCGATCTTCGGCGATTCGAGCCCATTGCAGCGCAACGGACTGGCGCCGACGCGGGGGGCAACATTCGCGTAACATGCGAATGCCAAAAACTGAACACCACTGTCGCACGCAGAGGACAGGCAGCCGTGCCTCAGTGCCAGTCATTCTCGACAAGCGCCATCGCACGATCCGGATAGTCTGTGATCAGCCCATCGACGCCAAGTGCGTGCAGTTTCAGCATCTCGGCGGTTTCGTTCACCGTCCAGGGAATCACCTGGATACCGTCAGCGTGGCAGATCGACACGAGTTGCCCGGTCACAAGCGACTTCTCCGGGCTGTAGATCGTGGGCGTAAATCCGAGTGTGTCGACATGGGCCGAAAGGTCGCCCTCCTGACCGGCCGAAACCAGCAACGCCGTTCGGAGGGACGGTTCGTCTTCGTGCACCACGCGAAGCGTCCTGGGATCAAACGATTGAATGATACATCGATCGACAACGCCGGCTTTGCGAAGAACCCTGACCAACAGTCGCGCAAACGTCTCTGGATCCGGATGGAGTACACCGTCACCCTCCGGCGTGGACTTGGTTTCGATGTTGTAGTGCGGGGCTTCTCTTCCAATCTTGAACGCGTAGGATTCGGCAAAATGAATCACCTCTTCCAGAAGCGGCTTGCGGACGGATGCTGGACGCTGCGAAGGAAAGCGGGGATTCCCGATGGACCCGCAATCAAATGAACGGATCTCATCATACGTTCGATCAAAAAGCCGAAATCGATCCTGATTGTCCTCGGGAATTCGAGATCCGTCCGGCTGCAGGCAGATGTCAGAAGAAAACCACGGATCGTGCGAAACGACGACACGCTCGTCTTTCGAGATGACCGTGTCCATCTCCAGCGTTCGGACGCCGAGCTCAAGAGCGAGCTGAAAAGCCGGCAGTGAATTTTCGGGCAGCAATCCGCGCGCGCCGCGGTGTCCCTGGATATCGATATCGCTCATATGCTAGTCTATGCCAGACACGTCGATCGCCCATGCGGCGGCGATGCGCGCAACTAGCTCCCTCTCCTCCACCAGCACAACGTTGTCCGCCCGGGCGACAAACATGAGATCATTCAGTACGGCTTTCCGCTGGTGCTTCGGGACAGACTCCGTCACCGACCGGAACGCACTCTCCAACATCTCGTCGTGGCTGCCGGCTCCATACGCCTCAATCGCCTCCTCCAGGATCAGCGACACCTCGCCAGGAAGCGATTCGGGGAGCCACTCGGAAAGCTTCTGCCGGATCGCCTCGACCTCATCCGCCGACAGTATCCTGTCCGTTCGATGGGCCAGCGCAACGTACAGTACCGCCAGATCGTGCACGGCCGTCCAACTGCTGCCTGCAGGTGTTCGCGAGTCGGTGAGAACCGACCACTGTTCCTGCCCATCACTGTCGTCAAGGTGGATGTCCCACTCTCGCCCCAATGCGAAGATCATGCGGTTTTCTGAATGCTCGTACTGATTATCCTCTAATGAGATGGTCATCAGCACGTCGATCACTTCGCGAAGGCGATCGTCCGAACAGGTCGCCCGAAGCTGCTGAACCGATTCGAGGAAGGCGCTCCAGGCACCGGTCGTTCGCAGCTCGCGAAGGACGACCTCCGCCAGCGGCCGCAGATCCGCAGCCTGGATGCCGAACAGTGCCGCGCACCGATCGGACAGCGTCTGATCATCCGCCTTTGAAGGATCCGTATCGAGCAGAAATGCACCGCACACGGTCAGAATGGCCCTTGATTGCTCCGATTCAAACACGACCCCTCCACCAGATTGGTTTTGAATCCAGGTTGACTTCGCCCCACTTCAGCCGCGCGGTCGGGCGCAGCGTCCGCCAGGAAACGGCTCATCGAACGACGCGTTCATATTACGAAAACTGGCTCCTAATCACGCCTTCGAACTCGTAACAAAGCATGACCGACGATTCTTCCCTCTGGCTGATCATCACGTTAACCGCCATTGGGTTTTTCGCGCTCGCGGCAATCCTGCTGATTCCGGTCTACCGGTTCCTGCTTCGGGAGGAAGAGGCAAGCAAGGACTGGGTTGAATCCGATGCCGCGGGGACGGAAAGGGAATTCAGGTCTGACAACGGCACTTCTTTGGAGGACGACGACCGGTTGTAGCCGGACTCGCCAACGAAGGCCATCGCGGACAGCTTTGCCACGGTCTTCGGCCCGATTCCTCGTACCCGCTGCAGGTCCGATACGGATTCGAATCGACCGCGTCCATTCCGCCATTCGATGATTCGCGTTGCCATTGCAGGTCCGATGCCGGGGAGTGCCTGAAGCTGGAGCGCCGTGGCCGAATTGATGTCAACCCGTACGGCGTCCGGTCGTTCGGTAGTCGGTACCGCATCCACCGTGACCGCGAGCGGCTCGGCAAGCTGCTCGGCAAGCTGCTCGACAACCTTCTGTGCGGATGGTGCGGCAAGGGCCACGTCGCCGGCTGCGGGAGGAAGCAATGGCGGACCCAGTGAGTTTACCCGAATGTTTTGAACGGTGAAGCCGACGAACATGAACGTGCCGAGCGTCAACAGCGCGCGCGTCTCACCGGCAGAGAGCGCCAGCCAGTCCTGAAGCCGGAAGAGCAGCCGCGTCGTCTCCCGCCATTTTCTACCGATTGAAAGTCCGAGCCGCGTCTTCATGGTGCCACGCGCGTTTCCGTGTTCATTTCCTTGTTCCTGCTTGAACGAGCTATCTTCTTGATGCTGCCGACAAGAACAGACTCACAATACTGACACATCCGGCAGCACTTGCGAAACGTAGAAGCTGTCGTGCCCGAATGGACAAAACAATAGTTCGCACTGAGGCGGTTGTGTTGCGAGCCGTGGACTACGGCGAGACGAGTCAGATTGTCACGTTCCTCACGCGAACCCACGGAAAAGTTGCTGCATTGGCGAAGGGTTCCCGCAACGTGAAAAGTCGTTTTGGCTCAACCCTGCAACCGATGGCCTATGTCGATCTTGTCTACTATTCCCGTTCGACACGATCCGTGCAAACGCTCACCGAGGCCACCCACGTTCGGCGCCTGGAGAACCTTCGTAGAGACCTGCAGAAGATTACAATTGGATTGAGATGCGTCGAGCTGGCAAACGCGATGGTGATCGAGGGTGAAATCCAGCCAGGCATCTTCGATCTGCTTGCCGAATCCCTTGGAGCGATCGACGCCGAGCACGCGCGACCGGCGAACGTACTTCCATTCTTCCAACTCAGCCTCGCGAACGAACTCGGCTTCGCACCGTCCTTTGACCGCGAATCGGTTCAGGACCTGCCGCAAGCCAGGGGCACACTGAACCTGACCGACGGCTCCATCGGTCCCGTCTCCGCTGGTCGCGACAGCCGCACCGCGTCCCGCAGCGCACTCAGAGCCTTCGCCGTCTTTGCACGCGCGGACCTCGGAACCACCTTGCGGATGGAGTTGAAAGATGAAGTATCACGCGAGGTCCAGGACCTGATCGAGTCCTACTTCCGCTACCACGTGGAGGCGCATTATCCCGTCCGAGCTGCGAGTGTCGCCACGCAACTGCTTGATGGACGCCGCACTGGCTTGTGAATCGACAAATACATATATTTCACACATGGGCCATTCTGCCATCAACAACCGGCGACGATGAGTCGAAGACAGCTTACGGCCAAGCAGCTCTCTTTCCTCAAGTACATCCGCGAATACCTTGAGGAGCATGGGGTTTGGCCCACCTACCGGGACCTGGCGGACCAGTTCGACTACCGCTCCCCCAACAGTGTCACCCAGAATCTCCAGGCGCTTTTCAAGAAGGGCTTCCTTGAAAAGGACGAGTTCGGTTATCAACTCGTACGAAGCGAGCGCCATCAGCAAGGAATCCCGGTTCGCGGGATAATCGCCGCCGGTGCGCTCCAGGAAGCGGTGGAGTCCGATCTCGGAACGATCACGCTCGAAACGCTCTTCCCCAATCTCGATCGGCTCTTTGCGATTCGCGTGTCGGGACAGTCCATGATCGATGCGGATATTTCGGATGGCGATTACGTATTGCTCGTAGATGACGATATTCCCAACGGAGGCATCGGCGCGGTCCTGTACAACGGGGAGACTTCCCTGAAGCGTGTCTTCAGGGACAAGAACGGGATCCGCCTCGTGCCGGCAAACGAAGCGTACTCAACGATTGAGATTCGGCCGGATCTGTTTGAGGAGGTCGAGGTTCTCGGTCGATACGTGGGGCACGTAAACCGAAACGGAATCTATCGATCCAACTCGTCCGCGAGCAGGGCTGTCTAGCAGGTCTGTCTTCGGACGGGCACACAGACAGAACGTGCGACGAAACGATTCAGGAGAGCGGCAGAGGGGTTCAGGTGGCAAGCGCGTTGCAACAATGCGCGCCGCCGTTGCAGTGGCATTGCTCACCGCAGTGCTTCAAACGAGCGCGAGCGCCCAGTCGGGGGCCTACCGCGTACCCGCCAACGCAGCGTTCCAGACGCCCGGGCTCGCATCCGCTGATCTGTTTCCCCCCATCTTTCTCCCCTTTCACGGTGACTGGCGAACACGAACGGTCGCCATGCCGGCGCGGGCCGTAAACGCGCCCAGCGGCTTTGTGGCTTTGGAATACGACAGGTCACCCACCTTCGTTGACGCAACCGTCTCCGAAGTCTCGCGGCCGGGGCCCCAGTTCGGCTACCTGTTGCTTTCGTCGGATCGTACGCGACTGTTCGCACTCTCCGTCGGCGGCAATCGGACGCTGCAGGACAATTCGAGTAGCCTGGAGTTGAGAAGCGCCAGCCAACAGAATCGACTCAACCAGAACATGGCTGTCAGCGGCCGCTTTGCGCTGATTCGCGAAGCGCTCGACGGCACCGGTCTGCATGCAGGCATCCATGCATCGTACGTCGACATGTTCCGCCGCCAGACGTCCGATGCGAACACCGGCCTGCTCGTCACGAGCGGCGGTGCGTCGACGTTTGACACGACGTGGAGCGCCATATACGACCGCTCATTCTTCCGAACGCTGTCTGCAGGAATCGAACTGGGACGGTCGAGCACAGAAATGGAAATACTGCTCGACGCAAGCTACCATCGTTCGTTGGACTACCGTTACGAGTCAAACAACGAGTATTCCCTGTTCCTCAGCCAATCCGATCCTGCTGACCCACCGTTCAACGTCACGGAACGCGTGCGCAACAATCTGTACCGCGAAGTCCTCGATGGGCAATTGAATGCTGTCTCGGCCACGGCATGGCTCCGGACAAACGGCGAGACAGAAGGACGGTCCGTTTTCTTCATCGCGAACGTGATCATGGGCTTCGGTTCCATCGACGGAGTCCTCGGCCGCTCCATTCTGGACCGCACAACCAGGTCGACTGATGGAACCGTCGTCGACCTCACCGAGTCTTCGTCGAACGTCGATGCAACGGTAGACCAGACTAGCAATTCCCTCCTGTTCAGAATCGGATCGGGCGTCGAGGGCCACAAGACCTTCGGTGCGCTCACCGCCTCCGGCGGTCTCGCCGTCAATGCCGTTTCATCGACCTACAAAAGGATTCCGATCAGACGGCGGGGCTCGTTGACGTATTACGAAACAACGCCCGTCCGCTCGATCGGAGCGACGGCCCCGCTGATCGCCTACCTCGAGATCTATCGGGGAATCTCGCTGCTTGGCGGCGTCATTCTGGATGCGGGCTTCACCTACTCGAATCTCCAGAGCAGTTCGACGAACCTGACCGGAACGACGCAGGCGGCCGACAAAGCGTCGCAGTTGTCGATTGCCGCGCGCTACCCGCTTGGGATTATCGCGAAACATCAATCTGGCTTCTTTCTGCAGGCCGCTTTCGGGGGCGACCTCGCCGCGTACGCAAACTGGCGCGTAACGCTAGGAATGGACCTCGATTGATCCGTGCATGCCCAATTGGGTGGAACCTTACGGGCTGGTCTGCTAGTTTCCGTCCTATCGGGCCGCGCGCTGTCAGTCAGGCAGCTGCCGCGGCCGGGAAACGCACTTCGCGTGCGACGGCAAAACAGTACCCCGAATGAAGTTGGCCCGTATCCTGTTGGTTTCTCTGGTAGTGCTCGCGATTGCGCAACCGGCTCGTTCGCAGTCTCCCGGGGATCGATCCTTTTCGTGGAATAACCCGGTTATCTACCACGTCCTGACGGACCGGTTTGAAAACGGCGACCCTACAAACGACAATGCGTATGGCCGCGGACTCGACGGCAGTGGCAACCCGTACGAGTCCGGTCCCGAGTCGTTTTTCGGCGGCGACCTGCGGGGACTAACGTCGCGCGTCAACTCCGGCTACCTCGACAGCCTCGGCGTAAACGTGATATGGATCACGGCGCCGTACGAACAGGTCCACGGCTTTGTCTCAAGCGCCGACGGGCGCCATCAGGCGTACCCGTACCACGGCTACTGGCCGCTCGACTTCACGCAGATTGACGCCAACTGGGGTAGCGAGGCCGACTTTGCCGCATTCGTCGATGCGTGCCACGCCCGGGGCATCCGGGTCCTCATCGATGTCGTACTCAATCACCCCGGTTACGCCACCACGGTCGACATGGCCGAGTTCGACTTCGGTGGATTGGCGGACTCGACGGACTGGCACACCTGGCGACCGGGACCATCCGAATCCTGGGCAGACTACCAGGGCCGGTTTGTTGATTTCGAAGGTAGCGATTCAACGTGGATCGACTGGTGGGGACCCGACTGGATCCGCGCGGGACTCCCGGGTTACGGCGGATGTGGTGACGACGATCAGACGACCTGCCTGAGCTACCTGCCCGACTTTCGCACAGACTCGGCGACACCGGCGACGCTCCCGACATTCCTGTCAAACAAGTGGACTCCCGACGAACTGCAGCGCGAACGCGAGTCGCTCGACAGTTTCTTTGCCCGGACGAAGCTTGGCCGCACACCGCGAAATCATCTCATCAAGTGGTTGACCGACTGGGTCCGCAAGTATGGAGTCGACGGCTTCAGAATCGATACCGCAAAACACGTCGAACTCCCGGCATGGTCCGTGCTGAAGAATCAGGCTCAGGCAGCGCTCCGTGCCTACCGGGCAGATCACCCTGACGCATTGAACGACGCGCGCGACTTCTGGATGCTCGGCGAGGTCTACGGCTACAATGCGGTAGATCCGACTCCGACGGAATACTTCGACAACGGATTTGATGCGCTCCTCAATTTCGGCTTCACGTCGATTGCGGATGCTTCCAACGCCGAGCTCGACTTTACCTACGGCGTCATGGCAGACGCCATCACAGCGTCGGACGAGTTCGGGATCGTCAGCTTCGTGTCGAATCACGATGTCGGCTTGATGAGTCGAGAGCGACTGCGCGACGGTGCTGTTCGATTGATGCTCGCCCCTGGCGGCGTCGCGATTTATTACGGTGACGAAATCGGCAGACGCGAAACGACTGGACTCTCGGACGCGGGGATCGCCTCGAGATCACCGATGGACTGGTCAGCCGCAGACAAGCCCATGCTCGAATGGTGGCGGATGCTCGGCCAATTCAGACAGAACCACCCGGCCCTCGCCTCGGGCGAGCACGAGTTGCTGTCGAACGAACCCTACACCTTCATGCGAACCCTGCGACGCGGCACGATGGAGGATGTTGTCGTCGCTGTGCTGGGTGCTGAGGGCAGAACCCGACTTCACGTCGCAAAGGCATTCCCGGACGACGCGATCGTAAGAGACGCTGTATCCGGCGCGACGGCCTTCGTATCTTTCGGTTATGTGACGATTCAGGCAGATCCCTCGGGAGTTATCCTGCTCGAACTCTCTGCCCGATAGATACCCCTACCCTCGATGTTTCGCTTGATCCGACCGACTCTCTGCACGCTCGTCCTGCTCGTGCACCCGCTGACCGCTGCGTTCGCCCAGGACACCATGCGGGTGGAATTGCCTCCCGTCGTCGTAACCGCCGAACGGTTTCAGAACCAGCTGAGTGAATCAACTACGGCAATCGCAAAGATCGATCGTTTCGACATCGAACGGATGCCGGGCCGCTCGCTGACCGACATCATTGCGACGTTGCCTGGTATCGGGTTCATCTCGCGCGACGGCGACGGCCGAGACGCGCTCGCAACCGTTCGAGGCTTCTACGGCGGCGGTGACGTCGAATACCTCGTCGTTCTGGTCGACGGGCTCCCGGTAAATGACATGGAGACGGGACTTGTTGCGTGGGAATCGATACCGGCCGCAAATGTGGAACGGATTGAGCTGCTGCGTGGTGGGTCCTCGTCACTCTACGGTGACGCCGCGATCGGCGGCGTACTGAATATCATCACGCGCGCCGATGCGCGCCGCGGTGGTGCCGTCGCCCTGTCCGGCGGATCCTACGACAGCTACGGCGGCAATGCGTTCGTCTCGGAGATGCTCGGAGACGTCCCGGTGCAGCTTTCCGGTGACTACGAACGAACAAGTGGTTTCCGCGCAGATGCGAAACGGGAAAACGGCGCTGTCAACCTTCGGGCAACGATCGTCCAAACCGAGAATCTGCAGGCCTCTGTCCGGTCTGACAATTCATGGCGAGCCCTCGACCTTCCGGGGCCGATGCAGATGGACGGCAGCCAATCGGTGGACATCGTGTCGGGCGACTTCCTTGATGAGTCCCGAAACAATCTGTCGGTCGAACTGCGGGGCCGAGCCCGAAAGCTGTCGTGGCGTGCCGTCGTGGGCGGCGGTCTCCGGAACGCCAAAGGTCGCAATTCACTCGTGCTGGCTCCCTTCTTCGCGGATCGCAGAGAAAGAGAGCTGAACGGGAAGCGCTTGATGCTGAGTGTAGGTACGACGATTGATCTTGGTCGCTACGCGGAAGTTGTCGCCGGACTGGACGCCGGGACAAGCAACTACGAATCGACCTACTATACGGTTGACGCGACCGAGTCCGGCACGGAATTGACTCGCGGGCCCGTTGACGAAAAGGGAACGGCATCCCGCACGTTTGCCGGCGTGTATACGCAACTTGAGATCAAGCCGGTCGAATCGCTTACACTTTCCGCCGGTGTGAGAGGCGACGGATTGTGGAACGCATTCACGCCGAAGTCGCCCAGCGACGGCGAAGACCTGTCCGTCACGCACTCCGCCGTCAGCCCGAAGCTCGGAGCGAACTACGAGATACTCGATACTGGACGCAACCGGCTCAATGCGTACGTATCGGCAGGCACATCCTTCAAGTCCCCCGCGCTCGATCAGTTGTACGGACAGCGAAACATCACGGTCGCGTTCGGCGAAGACGTTTTCGACGTGTCGACGTCGAACGGGGACCTCAAGCCTCAACGGGGCAAACACATTGAAGCGGGACTGTACGGCTCTTTGCTGGGTGCCGCAGGTCGAGCAGAGCTCTCGGCAACGGTCTATCGCATCGACATGCGGGACGAGCTCGATGTCGACCTTGCAACCTTTCAGCTCATCAACATCGGCAAGAGCCGGCACGATGGCGTCGAGCTCGGTGCAAGCCTCTACGGGCTTTACGGCACGACGGCGTTTGCGAGTTATACACTTCAGTCCACGACGTTCCGAAACGGAGATCTTGCGGGCAACTTCGTAAAAGCGATCCCACGTGATCTGTATTCGGCCGGACTCGCGCAGTCGACTCCCAACGGATTCGTGCTTTCGTTCTCCGTTCGTGGTCGCGGCCGAACGTTCGTTGACGATCCGAACACCGTCCAGCTGGATGACTACCTGGTGATGGACGCCAAGGCCTCCTATGAGCGGGGGCCCATCCGCGCGGAAGGCGCAGTTCTCAACCTTCGTGACGAGGAATACCTGACCACCGGGTATCCCGACCCATCCGGAAGCGACGTGCTCTTCGTCTATCCATCGGCCGGACGCACGCTCAGGCTTTCGCTGGAGTACCGATGGTAGGAGGCGACGCGTCGCCGCCCTGTCTTTTCCGGCGGAGCCAGAAATAGGCCACCGGAATGCCGCTCGCGACATACGCAAGATCCGCCATCGACTGCCCCGGGAAGAAGTAGACCCGTACAGTGAGCAGACCCACGATCCCGATCAGATAGATCGCAGGAAGCACCGGATATCCAGGCAACCGAAAGGCATCAGGTTGGCCCTCGTTTGCACGTCGTGCCTTGAATAGCGCGACGGTCGTCAGCATATAGAAGATCAACACTGCGAAGACCATTCCCGCGGCAATGTTCTCGAACGTTCCACGCACAACCAGAATGACAACGGCCCACATCGCGTGCGCGACAATTGCACGGGTCGGCGTCTGATAGCGCGGATGGACAAAGTCGAACGCCCGCAAGAACCTCCCGTCGTGTGCCATCGCGTAGTAGACGCGGCTTGACGCCATTGTGGTACCATTGATCGAACCAACCGCGGCGACAATGGCCAGCACGGCAATCAATCCGCCGCCGATGGGGCCCACCATCATGCGCGCGACATCCGCGGCAGGGGTAGCGGTCGCTCTCATTGCCGCCATTCCAAGTGCCGAGTGATAAATCGTATTTACGGATAGATAGATGGCAATGATGATTCCCATCCCGATCATCATGCTCTTCGGAATAACCTCGCGTGCATTCTTCATCTCGCCCGCGACGTAGCCGACGCGATCCCACCCGACATGCGTGAAGACGATCAGCATCAGCGCGGCAACAACCGCGCTCGCCGGACTTCCTGCCACAGCAATCGGAATCGAATCCCCCAGATGACCGTCCCTCCCGTGCAACAGGACTAGACCACCGACCGCAAAGAGAACGAGGCCTCCAACCTTAACGACGGTTGTGACCTTCTGAAATAGACTCGCCCGCTCGACCCCGATGTAGTTAAGGCACGCCACAAACGCGATAAACCCGATCGCGACGATCAACCGGCCGCCGCTGCCCATGGGCACGAAGTATGAAACGTAGTCCGCAGCGATCAGCGCAAGTCCGGCCGTCGGACTGGTTCGGATGATGATCAGCTGCGACCAGCCAAACACGAAACCGACACCCGGACCGAAGGCCTTCGACAGGTAAACGTACTCGCCGCCCGTGACCGGGAATCGCGTTCCGAGCTCCGAGTAGATCAGTCCGCCGATCAACACGAATCCTGCCACCACGACCCACGTGAAGATGATCGCGTCGAAAGACGAATAGTATTGAGCGATGATCGATGGAGTCGAGAAGATCCCCGAACCAATCGTGATGCCGATGAGCAGCGCGATACCGTCCGTGACCCGCAGGGACTTTCGCAGTTCGGTTGTTGGCCTCCGCGTGTCGGTAATCGATTCGGCAGAACTTGACACAGGACACCACGACGATAGGAAAATGGAGACTTGGCGACAGCGAACATACCGACTTTGCTCCTACCCGACCAACTTTCGCCTTCCGGCGCTCGCCGCCTCGTCCTCGGGAGCAAGAATGCAGCAGAAACCGGAAGTGCGGCCACACGCAAGAGGATGAAATAGCGAAGCCCGAGCCTTCCCCAAGGCCCGGGCTTCAAAGTACGCGGCCAGTTTCCCAGGCTGACCGCCGGTGATCGCTGCATCGGTTTCCCAGGCCGACTGCGATCCAGCAAAAAGAGAAGTGCGTTTGCTGATGTGCATCCAATAGAGGACGGCAGCACCCGACACTTTCAGCTCCGGCACAACATTTTTTTTGAAAACCGGCGTGAACCGGCCAGAACCGACCCGAAATCGCCAATAATCGCCGCTATCCTACTGCCGAAGCACCCACCGGTCCGGATCAACCGCAATTTCCACTCCCTCCGGTACGGCGATTGACCCACTCCCCCCGTCCATCGGAACGCGGATCGTTTCCGCGCCGACGCGAACATCGATCGGCATCGTGAACGGCAAACCATCGGGTGCCTTCCACTTCAGGCGGAGTTCGTCTCCTGCACGCTCCTGCACCAGCTCGGGAAGGGCCGGCTGCCGAACATACACGTCGAAAAACCAACCGAGCTTCATTCCGGAATACTTCTCGGCAATCTTGATGAAGTCGTCCGTTGACACAAAGCGGCACTGCGATCCGTCGGTGACCTTCTCCATTTCCGGATCCGGATAGGCCATCCGCCGCAGTGCGGTCATCATCGCCTCATCGCCGATCAGGTAACGCAGCGTGTGAAGCACGTATGCGCCCTTCGCGTAGATGTCGGCGCGATAGATCTGGTCGGCCGTCTGAGATTCCCGCGGCCCAATCGCGAGACGATTCCGAACGCCACGACGCTGGGCATCCATATACTCGTGATACGCCTCCATTCCAAAGAGCTTTTCGGAATACAGTGCCTGCATGTACGTACCGAACCCTTCGTGAATCCACATGTCTTTCCAATCCGCGTTCGTCACGAGGTTGCCCCACCACTCGTGCGCCAGCTCATGATGGTGCAGCGCATCAAAGCCCCAGTCCTTGCCTCCAGTCATGGAGCCGTTGTCGAAGTTCGCCCCATAGGCAATGATCGACTGATGCTCCATTCCAAGGTGCGGCGTCTGGGCCACGCCGTACTTATCTGCTCTGAAGGGGTATGGGCCGAGCAACTCCTCGTAGAAGGACAGATGGCGATTGATCTCCGGCAGGAAGGCCTTGCCCTTTTCGACATCCTCCGGCAATACGTAGAATTCTACAGGGTATGTCTCGCCGGATGGGCTGGTGTGGACGTCGCGGAGGACTTCGTACGGCGCGATATTCAACGCGACGTTGTAAGTGTTGATCGGGGTCGACACGAACCAGTTGTAGGTGGCAAGGCCCGCCTCCGGGCGCGTGATGTTTTCCAGTCGACCGTTCATCGCCACGACGAGCGGATCACGGACGGTGATGTGCATCCGCATCGAATCGGGTTCATCGGAGGGATGATCTTTGACCGGCCACCAGATGTCCGCTCCTTCACCCTGGCAGGTTGTCGCAATCCACGGCGCGCCGGACGGTGTTTCGGCCCAGGTAAATCCGCCATCCCACGGTGCGCGCCTGGCGACGTGCGGCGTGCCGCCATACCGCACGGTCACGCTTGCGGTCGAACCCGCGGATTTCTCGGCCCCAAGGTCAATCCACAACTTGCCTCCATCGCGAAACCATGACAGCCGGGTTCCGTCTGTCACGCTCACCTCGTGCACGTCGAGGTCAGAGACCAGGTCGAGCACCAGCACCGATCTCGGCTCAACATACCGGACATCCGCCCGGAGGCTGCCATCGATCGTCCGCTTTTGGTCATCGACCCGGAGCGTGAGTTCGTAATACGTGACGTCGTATGCCGCCTGCTCCGGCATGAGCGGACCGCCCGAATCAAACGAATCGGATGTCTGACTGCAGGCCGCAGCCGGAAGAAGGGCGATAAAAAGAAGGATGAACGCAGCGGATCTCATGGTTCCTTGTCGGTTGTTCGATGCCGGACTATGATACGCCGGACTTCGGAATCCGTCTAATCCTGACGACGGATCGATCAACGCCGACGTGGCAAAACCGCACCGTCTTGACTACCAACGCGTAAACGGCCCTTACGACACGGTCGTTTTGGTCGATACCTAGCACGCTAACTGCCGGAAACGGCCACCGAAACGGACGACTCGTCATTACGAACACTTGATCGCCAGATACTTCATAGGAGCTCTAGGATGCCTGACGGCATTGGCCGTTCTCGTCGTGCCTTCGGCCGCGGGCCAGGATCTGACCGCAACGACTGAAAACAGCCTCAAACAGCTTGTTCAGCGGTCCTGGCAAATTGAGGACGGCCTGCCGCAAAACACGGTGTCGGCTATCGAGCAGACGGGCGACGGCTATATCTGGCTCGGCACGGACGAGGGCCTCGTGCGGTTCAACGGCGTTCGAATGGTGGTCTTCGACGCCGGGAATACGGAGGTCTTCGCATCAAACCAGTCGATTCGGGCTCTCGAGGAGCGGATGGACGGCTCACTCTGGATCGGCACCGACGGCGGTGGTCTCGTCTGGTACAAGGATGGCGTTTTCACCTCGGCCGTTGGTCAATCGGAATCGGGACCGAAACAGATCATCGCCCTGTACGAGGACCGGGCGGGCACGCTCTGGGTGGGCACCTACGACGACGGACTCTGGGTGCTGCGGCCCGGCGAGCAGACGGCGCATCAGGTTTTTCCGAAGCAGACGGTCCGCACGCTCTCCGAGGATTCCATCGGAAACGTCTACGCCGGTACACCGTCCGGGATCGTCCGGATACGACAGACTGGCGAACACGAGCCCTTTGGCTCGCCGTATGCGAAGAGTTCAGCCATCCAGAACATTTTCGTTGATCGATTCGACCGAATCTGGTTCGCGACGCGTGACGGGGTGTTCCGAATGGATGCACCGAACTCCGAAACGACGATCACGAAGACGCCGGGTTTGTCCTTTCTGCAATCCGCCAACGGTCTTCTGTGGATCGGTCTGGACGGAGGCGGAATCCTGCGCATTGGAACCGCGACGGAGTCGCTCACAACCGACGACGGCCTGACGAACGACCGGATCATCTCGCTTTTTGAGGACCGGGAGGGTACCGTCTGGGCCGGCACAGAAGGTGGCGGCGTTATCCAACTCTATTCCGGTGAGTTCGTCTCGTACGGACTCCGGGAAGGGCTCGCATCCGAAATGATTCTGACGGTTGCCGCATCCGACGACGGAAGCGTCTGGGTCGGCACCGAGAACGGCGGTCTGTATCGTTTCGCGGACGGTGCTTTTGAGCACTTTGATACGGAGTCGGGGTTGTCCGACAACTTCATCACCAGCCTCGCGACGGACAACGGCACGACCTGGGTCGGAACGTACGGTGGTGGCCTCAACCGAATTGACCGCCGCGGGATCGTTCATATCGGATCCGAACAGGGTCTGCCGGACGGTGTCGTTGGGGCAATCGAGGTGGGTGCTGACGGTGCACTTTGGGTTGGTACGGATGGCGGGCTTTCGCGACTCAAAGACGGCGACATTCAAACGTGGACGACTGCCGAGGGACTCGGCTCGAACTACCTCACCGCGATTCGCGAAGCCGGTGACGGCAAACTCTGGATCGGGACCTACGCCGGGCTCTATGTGCTGGACGAAGGCACGATCCATCCGGCGTCAGAGCAACCGGACAATACGATTCTCAGCATCAGCGAAGACACGGAGGGGCGGCTCTGGGTTACGACACCCCACAATGGTGTGTTTATCCTTGAGAACGACGAGTGGCTGCAGTTCTCCCGTCGGAACGGTTTGCCCTCAAACTCGGTGTATCAGGTGGTCGCGGACCAGATGGGAAGAATCTGGATGAGTTCGAACAAGGGTCTGTTCGTCGGTTCGCGTGAAGAGATTCTGAATGCCGCACGCACCGGGGAAACGGCACTCCTGGAAACGAAGGGGCGAACGGAGGGCCTTCGAAGTGTGGAGTTCAACGGCGGCGTGCAGCCCGCGGGAACCGTTGATCGCGACGGGCGCCTGTGGTTTCCAAGCATCCGGGGAGTCGTAACCGCCATGCCGGAGGAGCCGGCTGTTGTCGCCGGGCCGGAAGTTGTGATCGAAGCGGTCGACATCAACGGTCAGGCTTCGCTCACTCCCTTCGGAAGCGGGTCACTCACGCTGTCGCCGGATCAGAAGCGACTTGAGATCTCGACCGCCGTCATGACATTTCGCTCACCCGAGCGGATCGACATCGAGTACCTGCTCGAGAACTACGACGATGACTGGAGCCGAGCCGAGGCCGGACAGAAAATCACGTACACGAACGTCGCCCCCGGAAACTACACGCTGCGCCTGCGAAGCGCGTCGGCCGCCACCGGTATCGGCCTCGGACCGGAGACAACGCTCTCGATTGCCCGAACGCCCTATGCGTACCAGCGGCCGGTCTTCTGGGTTGTAATCCTATCGCTCGCGTCGATCGCCATCGTTGCGGCCCACCGCCTGCGAATCCAGTCGATTACACGCTCGGAAGAAATCAGACGGCATGAGTTGGAGAATCTGGTTGAGCAGCGCACCACCGAGCTGAAGCAGCTCAACGACAGTCTCGCCGAACAGGTTCGCCACCAGGTGCAAACGCTGATGAGTGAGCGAATCAAGTTCGAGAACAAGCTAATTCGCGCACGCGACCGCGCGATGGAGTCTGACAGGCTCAAATCCACGATCCTGACTACGCTTGGCCACGAGTTCCGGACGCCAATTACCTCGATCATCGGATTCAGCGAAATCCTGGGAGAACGACACTGCGACGAGGCAGACATCGAGTTCATCACCTACATCAAGACGAGTGCCAGCAGGCTGCTCGACACCGTCACGTCGCTGATGGATCTTGCCGAACTCGAGGCGCGCGCGACAAGGCACGAAGTGGTGCCCGTATCGACGTGCATGGTGGCTGCCGACGCGGCTTCCAAGTTTGAGTCTGAGGCGGCGGCGAAAGGCGTCGTTCTCAGCGTCGTTTGTCCGCCCGAACCGATTGTTGCCCGCATTGATCCGCGACTACTGCACAAGGCAGTCACCGCTATCGTAAATAACGCGGTGAAGTACACCGAGAAGGGAAGCGTCAGCGTCGGGATCGAGATGCGCGACGGCCACCTCGCTGTTGTCGTAACCGATACCGGCATTGGCATCTCGTCGGAGTTCAGGCCCCATCTCTTCGAGGCGTTCACTCAGGAGTCCCACGGCGAAAGCCGGCAGTTTGAAGGCTGCGGGCTCGGGCTCACCGTGGCTCACCGACTCGTCGATATCATGGGAGGCCGCATCGAAGTCGACTCGATGGTCGGAAGCGGGTCGCGCTTCACGATCCTCGTTCCGATCGCTTCCGAACCGTCCGGAGCAATCGAGGTCGAATCGCGCGACCCAATGCCGGCCGCCGAACGCGATCCGGCCCCGTCACACGCAGCGACGCCGGGATTCGAATCCGCAGGCGGAAAAGCCGTCAAGCGCTAGCTGTCAGGATCTCCGATCAAGCGCTGACGCTGGAAGTATTCAGGAACTCCCTCAGCACGTAGTGAAGGATCCCACCGTTCCGGAAGTACTCGACTTCGATCGGCGTATCCAGACGGCACTTCGTGTTGAATTCAACGATCGATCCGTCCTTCTTCTTGGCTCGGACAAAGATCTTCTGTCCGGGCTTCACTGAGTTGTCGACCGGAATGCTGAATCGCTCCGTGCCATCAAGTCCAAGGGACTCGGCGTTCTGGCCCTCCTTGTATTCGAGCGGCAGCACACCCATGCCGATCAGGTTCGATCGATGAATCCGTTCGAAGCTTTCGGCAATCACCGCGCGCACCCCGAGGAGAATCGTTCCCTTCGCCGCCCAGTCCCGACTCGACCCCATCCCGTAGTCCTTGCCTGCGAGAACGACAAGCTGACGTCCTTCCGCCTGGTACAGCATCGACGCGTCATAGATCGACATGATCTCGTCGCTCGGGAAGTGGCGCGTAACGCCGCCTTCCACACCCGGAACAATCTGGTTCTTGATGCGGATGTTGGCGAAGGTGCCGCGCATCATGACTTCGTGATTGCCGCGCCGGGAGCCGTACGAATTGAAGTCGAGGAAGGCGACATCGTGGTCCTTCAGGTACTTGCCCGCCGGCGAATCCGGCGCGATGGCACCTGCCGGCGAAATGTGGTCAGTGGTCGTCGAATCGCCAACCTTGACGAGCACGAACGCGTCGTCGACCGGTTGAATCAGCGGCGTCTCCTTTGTCAGTCCTTCGAAGAACGGCGGCTCCTGAACGTACGTGGAAGATGAATCCCACTCGTAGATCGAGCCTTCCGGAATCGAGATTGCATTCCAGGTCTCATTAGAATCCTCGATCCCGTCGTACTCACGGGCGAACGCCTCGGGCTTGACCGCGTGCGAGACGGCCTGCTGAATTTCCGCACTCGACGGCCAGATATCTTTCAGGTACACGTCGTCGCCTGCTGAATCTTTTCCGATGGGGTCGTTGGCAAGATCGATATCAACGGTGCCCGCCAGCGCAAATGCCACGACGAGCGGCGGCGAGGCGAGAAAATTCGCCTGAACCTTCTGGTGAATCCGCCCTTCGAAGTTGCGATTGCCGGAGAGCACACCCGAAACGATGAGGCCGCCCTTGTCGATGGCTTCAACAACAGGTTCGTCAAGCGGCCCGGAGTTGCCGATGCACGTCGTGCATCCGTAACCGACGAGGTTGAATCCGAGCTGATCCAGGTATGGCCACAATCCAGCCTCCTGCAGATAGTCCGTAACCACCTTTGAGCCGGGGGCCATCGACGTCTTGACGTAGGGTTTGACGCTGAGGCCGCGCTCGACTGCCTTCTTTGCGACAAGACCCGCTCCGATCATCACGGAAGGGTTCGAGGTGTTCGTGCAACTCGTGATTGCCGCGATGGCGACATCACCGTGTTTCAGCTCGATGTCGCCCTTCTCATGTTTGAAGGTGCCCGTCATCGAGAGCTTGTCATCGGAAAGTCCGAAGCCGCGCGGACCGGCCTTGCGCGTCAACGATTCCTGAAATTCCGACTTCAGATCCGGAAGGTTGATGCGGTCCTGCGGACGCTTCGGTCCCGAAAGACTTGGAACAACTGTGCCCAGATCCAACTCGAGGACGTCAAGGAACTCTGGATCAGGCGAGAACGACTCCCTGTACAGGCCCTGCTCCTGCGTGTAGCGCTTGACGGTCTCAACCAGTTCGGGGCTTCGACCCGTGCGCAGCAGGTAGTCCAACGTTTCGTTGTCGACCGGGAAAAAGCCCATCGTCGCACCGTACTCCGGAGCCATGTTGCCGATCGTCGCACGATCCGGAACCGACAGGTGATCGAGGCCATCCCCAAAAAACTCTACGAACTTGCCGACAACCCCGTACTCGCGGAGCATCTGCGTGACGGTGAGTACCATATCCGTTGCCGTCGCACCTTCCGGAAGCCGTCCCGTAAGACGGAAGCCGACGACCTCAGGCATCAACATGTAGATGGGCTGCCCCAGCATAACCGCCTCGGCCTCAATGCCACCAACGCCCCAACCAACCACGCCGAGTCCGTCGATCATCGTCGTGTGACTGTCCGTCCCGACGAGCGAATCCGGATAGTAGACCGGGACACCGTCCTCCGTTGGCCGGGACCATACACATTTCGCCAGGTACTCGAGGTTGACCTGATGGCAGATTCCGCTGGCCGGCGGTACAACCGAAAACTTGTCAAACGCCTGCTTGCCCCATCGCAGAAACTCGTATCGCTCGCGATTACGCTCGAACTCACGCTCCGCGTTTATCTCCAATGCGTCCGCTCGCCCGTATGCGTCAACCTGGACGGAGTGATCGATGACGAGGTCCACCTGCACGCGCGGATTGATTTCGTTCGGGTCGCCGCCAAGCCGGGCCATTGCCGACCGCATCGCCGCCAGGTCCACTACCGCGGGCACACCCGTGAAGTCCTGAAGCAACACCCGGGCCGGCTTGAACGGAATCTCAACCTTCTCCGGACTCTTCGGATCGTAGGACGCCAGCGTCTTGATGTCGTCCTCAGTTACCTGCAGTCCGTCGCACTCGCGGAGCGCGGACTCAAGAAGAACCTTTATCGAGTACGGAAGACGCGCAATGTTGTATCCCTTCTCGGCCAGTGCGTCAAGTCTATAGAGGTATCCTGTGCCTGAGCCGGTGTCAAAGGTGGAGCGGGCGCCAAATGGGTCGGTCATTTCGCTTGCGGTGGATAGTTGTCCAGAACAGTGTTCGAAGTTACACCTTTCCAGACTAAACCGAGCGAGCAACGTTCCCCAAAAAGCGCCGAAAACGAATCTTTGGCTCAGTATTCAGCAACCGAACCGCGGGCAATGTCGACGAGACGCCAGTAAGGCGGCGGATAACCTTCCGCCGACGCGAAGTTGCTTGCCGCTTCACCCACTCTCTCGGCGATACCGTCGTGCCGTTCGGTGTAGGCACGGTTCCGCAGCGCAGCGGCGGCTGACATGCCCTCGGGCACCGGTCCGATTCGTCCGAACGAATTCAGCAGCAGACTGTACGCCTTGGCGAGCCGGCCGGGCGCCAGCTGATACCACGGAAAACCGAGTCGCTCTCCCGCGTCGGCTCGTTCGAGCATGGCGTCCACGACAGCATTGTCGATCCGATCCTCGGCAAGCGCGTCGGGATCACGCCACTCCGCAACAACCACAAGCTGCGGGTCATACTCGAGATCCGAAGGCTCCTGCGTCTTGAAATGGGTTACACCAAAAGCGCCGAGCCAGTTTCGCAGGCCCGCCGACGAGATCGTCGATATCCCGGTCCAAAGCGTCACCCCCTCCTGCCGGTACGCGTCCGACGCGACTTCCGAACAGAACAGCCGGGACGGATCCGTGTAATCCATTTCGAAATCGTACGGCACATGTTCGACCGTTGCCCGGTGCAGTGCATAACTCGCCGCGCGATGAGGAAGCAGTGGATCGGCCTGGAGCATCGGGTGATCCGGGCGAACCCGAAGTACCATCAGCCGCAGCTTCTTGTCGGCGAGATACTCCTCCGCGCTTGCGGTCGCGACGCCTCGTTCGATATGCGCTTCGACGGCCGTGACGGATCCGGACGAATCCACGTGTGCGATCGCCACGTGTGAAAAATTGCCGGGGTAATCGGACCCCCGGGCAATCAATGCCGATGTTGGATAGCCCCCGCGCGACACGAGCAGATCGCCGCTGTGTATACGAACGCCATGAACGATCGCGGAAGGCGTCAGCCAGAGCGGATTCCGCTCTGCGCTTTCCAGGGATGCAACCAACGACGGATCCGTCACCAGCGCCAGCGACGAGTCGGGGTTCTGCGTCAAGACCTCCTCCACCGCGGCACGGCTGCCATACAACATCCGATACAGGCGACGACGCGCCGACACCGAAGCGATGTCCCATTCAATGGACTGGCGCTTGACGGCAGCACGAAGACGCGTCGCAGATCGAATGAAAGCCGCCTCCCCGATCGGACACGCCGCCACCCTCGTCGCGGCATCAAACAGTCGCTGCTCGGCGACCTCCCAGTGCGCATCGTCTGGAGACAGGGAGCCGGCACCGACAACGGCGACTGACGAGTCGAGTCGTGCGAGCTCCGTGTTCACGGCGTCTGCGTCACAACCAGTCATCCGTTGCGTTCGGAAACGTGCCTCCATAGCGACCCAGACGGAATCCTGGTTCCAGACGAACGGCAGTGATTCGTCACCGGCAGGCAGCGATCTCGACGGGAGTGGAATCGAAAGGATGATCAAAAGAATCAGTATTGCTGCGACGGCTCTCCTGACGACTTTCATCCGAACGTTTTGCATTGATGGCGAATACACGAAATTGCAGCTACTGCAGCCGAATCTACAACAACACACGATGACAACGGACGAGTTTCGACGCGCCGGGCACGACGCCATCGACTGGATAGCAGATTACCTCGACAACATTGAACACTTTCCGGTCCAGTCCAAAGTTGAACCAGGTGCTATCCGGGGTGCACTGCCCGCACATCCCCCACTTGACGGCGAGTCGTTCGACACGATCCTTCGAGACGTGAATGACATCGTGATGCCCGGAATCACGCACTGGCAGTCGCCGTCCTTCTTCGCCTACTTTCCTTCTAACACCTCTCCGCCCGCAATTCTGGGTGAGCTGATCTCGGCCGGCATCGGCGTGCAGGGAATGCTCTGGTCCACGAGTCCGGCATGCACCGAGCTCGAGACACACATGATGGATTGGCTGGTCGAAATGCTCGACCTTCCCGATGCCTTCAAGTCCGACGCCGGCGGCGGAGGCGTCATCCAGGACACGGCGTCGAATGCCACACTCGCGGCGCTGCTGGCGGCGCGTGAACGGGTGACGGATTTCAGATCGAACGAACGCGGCCTGACGCAGACTGATCAGCGGCGCCTCGTCGCCTACGCATCCACCCAAACACACTCGTCGCTCGAGAAGGCGATGCGTATTGCGGGACTCGGGTCGGAAAACCTCAGACTGATCGACGTCGACGAGGAATTTGCGATGCGACCCGATGTGCTCGACGGCGCCATCAGGTCTGATCATGCGGCCGGCCGCGTTCCGTTCTTCGTCTGCGCAACGATTGGAACGACCTCCACAGGTGCAGTGGACCCGTTGACTGCGATCGCGGACATCGCGAAGCAACACGATATGTGGCTCCATGTCGACGCCGCCTACGCCGGCACGGCATCGATCTGCCCCGAGTTCCGCCACTTCCAGAACGGGGTCCAGCATGCGGACAGCTACACGTTCAACCCCCACAAGTGGATGTTGACTAACTTCGACTGCAACGTGTTCTTCGTGGCTGATCGTGCGACCCTGACCCGCACGTTCAGCATCCTGCCGGAGTACCTTCGTAACAAGCCGACTGAGGCCGGATCGGTGATCGACTACCGGGACTGGCATGTACAGCTCGGGCGCAGATTCCGCGCACTCAAACTCTGGTTTGTGATTCGCTCTTATGGAGTGGAGGGAATCCGCGCGTATGTTCGCAGACACGTTGAACTCGCACGCGACTTCGCTGACTGGGTGCGGACGGACGCGGGCTGGGACGTCGTCGCACCTGTTCACCACTCACTCGTCTGCTTTCGGCATTCCGGAGGCGACTCTGTGAACCAGCAAATCCTCGACACAGCGAACGCATCCGGGCGTCTCTTTCTGACGCACACACGGCTTGAAGGCAAGCTCACCCTCCGAATGGCGATCGGCGGGCGCCTGACCGAGCGTCGCCACGTCGAGCAGGCGTGGCAACAGTTGAAGGCCAGCGTACCCGAGTCCGCTTAGTCGCGCAAATCAGTGTGTCTCCGGATCTGCTTCGACCAAGCCACCTCACCGGCACCGTAGGCTGCGCGTTCGTTGATCCGGTATAGCTCCTTGGCCTTCTGAAACGGAAGGTCCGTGTCGATGAGTCCGTGTTCGTACGCCCAGAACGCGGACAGCCCCGGCGCGATGACGCGATACCCGAGTGGGAATCGTCCGCCTTCGATCTCATTGAGGTGTCGCAGGATGTTCGTCGAGCAGTTGTTGATCAGCGTGTTGTAGAACTCCGGATGATCGCCCAGCTTCTGCGCGCGGTGCAGCATCGACTCGAGCATGTTGCGGACCTGTCTGCGGGTGGCGCGCACCGGGTACACGTAGACCGGGTAGTGCTTGACGTTGGCGCGCCGACCGATCAGGTCCCGTTCGTCGCCCATGACGTACATGATCTCGTATTGACGGTAGATGCCTGCAACCGGGTTGTACACTTCCGGGCGTTCGCGTCGCACCTCGACGGAGATCGGAAGGTGGAGCCCATCCGAAAACCCGAACGTGACGAACGAGTGCGCGAGGGCTTCGACCCGGCCAAACGGTACGACGATGTAGTCGACGGTCCGCACTTCGGACAGGTCAAAGGTTCTGTCGTACCAGGTGATTTCACCATCCTCCGCTGCTGATCGCCCGGTCACGTCCGCCACCGTTGCCCCGCCCTCCGGTATTGATTCGCCGGCCTCTCCTACCGAGCTGCCGGCGAATTCGAGGGTTTTCCGGGTCTCGTCCGCCACCGTTGCCCCGCCCTCCGGCACCGAACCCGCCGGGACCCATCGCCGCAGGTTCCGGATCGTCACGTGATCGCCGTCGAACTCGATTTGTGCGAGCCGATCCTGATCGGGCGCCCAGTCGAGGTCGTTGCGGGGCGGCACGACCCACCAGGCGAAAAGGACCGGGACCCAGACGCAGGCCAGCACGATCGCAAATTCCGTCCAGCCGCCCAGCACGGCGCCAACCCAGGGTGCCAGGGCGAACACGACGATCGAGAAGAATCGCCCCGCCGGGGGGATCGACGAGAAATACCGGACGGCGAGGAGCGCCCACAGCCACCCGGCTATCAGCAGGACCGTGAGGAGTATTTGCAGCGTGGACAAGGGAACGTCGTTTTGTTGCGGCCATGATCGGCGGGTGGTAAATTCGGAACCCTGCCGCAAACCTGCTGTACCAGCCGAAAAGCTGTGCGCGGCGGGCCGCGCAAGAGGGGCTATAGCTCAGTTGGTAGAGCGCTTCGTTCGCAATGAAGAGGTCAGGGGTTCGAATCCCCTTAGCTCCACAATCATCTGCCCGAGACCCTGTTCGTCATGGATCTCGGGCCTTTTTGTGCGCATTCCGCTCGACTCGGCCTTCCGAACCTCAATACTCATCTTA
>JAGQWL010000389.1 GCA_020437385.1 Bacteroidota bacterium | reverse complement strand
GAATTCGGGAATACCGTCACGGAACTGCGTTCCTTCAACCAATTTCATCAGATCGGAGCTCATGCCGTTTTGCGCTTCGTTTGGTGTGTTCTCGTTAAATCAGCCCGCACGACCCTTGATTTTCGTTTCAGAGCCGTCGACCCAGCGTGGGTTCGTGCGCGAAGGGTAGCCTGAAATATACTGAATACTCGCCCGACACGCACATCTCCTATTAATATTCTTGATCTGCTCAGTACGGCCCACGATTAATCCTGCCCGGAAAGCAGGTCCGGACGCCGAATACGGGTCTTCTTGACGCGTTCAGCCTCGAACCATTCCTGAATTCGAGCATGATCGCCAGACCGCAGCACTTCCGGAACAGCGAGTCCGCGAAACTCGGCTGGCCGCGTATAAGCCGGCCCATCCAATAGACCGTCCTGAAACGAATCCTCAAGCGCCGAGGTCGCATCTCCGAGCACTCCAGGAATCAGCCGAACAATCGCATCTGTCAGTACGGCCGCCGGAAGCTCCCCGCCACTCAGAACATAGTCCCCGATCGATATCTCACGAGTCACAATCAGGTCCCGTACACGCTGGTCAACTCCCTTGTAGTGTCCGGCCAATAGTACGAGTCGCCGCTTCAAGGATAACTCATTGACCACGTTCTGCTTTAGCGGTAGCCCGTCGGGAGTGAGAAAAATCACCTCGTCGATCGACTCGGAATCATCGAGGGCTTCGAAACAGTCCACAATCGGCTGAGCCGTGAGCACCATTCCTGACCCTCCGCCGAACGGATAGTCGTCGATCTTACGATGGCGATCGGAGCTGAAATCCCGAATGTCATGGACGCGGATATCGACGAGACCCTGCGCGCGCGCCCTTCCAACGATCGAGCCTTCGAATGGACCCGTGAGCAGATCTGGCACAGCCGATAGTATGTCGATCCGCATGGCAGCGCTTTGATTCAGTCCAGGAGTCCATCGATCGGACTGATGACAATCCGGCGCTCAGCGACATTTACTTCCGTAACGAACGGGGAGACTGCCGGAACGAGCGCATCCTCACCGTCCCCTCGGGAGATTACCAGAGTCGGATGCGCCGGAAGATCAAGAACATCTCGAACGCTACCGACGACATCGCCCGACTCGAGGAAAACTTGCAGGCCAACCAGATCATCGATAAGCCATTCTCCCTCCTGAAGTTCCGGAAGATCCGTAGCCTGTGCGTAGACAAACTGACCGCGAAGCGCCTCCGCAGCATCGATGCTCTCTACGCCCTCCAGGCCGAGAACAATCGTCCAACTCGACCGAAACGGCTGGAAGCGCACTGAGCGAACCGCATAGCGACGACTCGTCGTCGCGTGGGCACCGAGGTGCAACGAAATCAGCCCCTCCAACCGAAACGGGTCCTCCGTTTCCGGCTTAACCTTCATCTCTCCCTTCAGGCCGTGTGGCCTGACGACCCGACCGACGCAGAGGAGTGCCATGCAAAAGAAGCCGTTCGGCTACGATTCGGCCGGCTTTTCTGTCGCGTCTGCCGATTCCGCCGGTTCTTCGGCACTGTCGGCGGCAGTTTGCTCTTCATTACGTGCGACCTGCTCGTCTTTTGCCGCTGCTGTCGCGGCCTCGCGTTCGGCCTCAACCTTCGCTTCGGCCTCCTTGCGCGCAGCATCTGCCGCTTCCTTCGCCTTCTGCTCGGCCAGCTGGCGCGCCTTCGCGGCCTCCGCCTCTGCCGCCGCCGCTGCCTTCGTCTCGGCCTCCAGCGCCTCGCTCTGGCGATCACGAACGGTGGTCTTCGCAGCAGACCTTGCGATTTCCGAGTGCCGGGCTCGATGAGCGCGGACCGCCTCCTCGATGGCCTCCGTTTCGGCCCCCTTGCAGGTCATCTGGAAGGCCAGCATCAAGCCCTGTTTACTCAAGATCGAACGAACCGTATCTGACGGCTGAGCACCCTGGCCAAGCCAATACAGAACGCGATCTTCCTTCAGAGCGACCTCTGCCGGTTCGGACAACGGATTGTAACGACCGAGGTCTTCGATGAAGCGACCATCACGCGCATTTCGCGAGTCGGTTGCCACTACACCGTAAAGAGGCCGCTTCTTGCGCCCCATTCGTCTAAGACGGAGTCTAACTGCCACGTTATTCTATTCCTTTATTGTTTCCTTGCATCTCCGCTCGGGAACGCCCCGTAGCGGACTGTATCTGCTTTCAGAAGGCCGTAGAGCCTTCCACCAAAAACGCCACGATGGCCGGCCTGGCCGATGTGGATGGCCGCCAAACGCACGTAAACTCCGATGTGGCCGATTAGTTGCGTCGGCCTGCCAAAGCGGACAAATCGACTGATCGTCCCTTACCCATCAGTTTGGTAACAGTCTTCATCATCTTCTTCATGTCGCGAAACTGCTTGAGCATCTGATTCACATCTGATACCTCAAGGCCGCTTCCCAACGCAATTCGCCTGCGACGACTCCCATTAATGACATCCGGATTGCGGCGTTCGTCAGGAGTCATTGACTGAATGATCGCCTCAATGTGCTTAAACGCGTCGTCATCGACATCAAAGTTCTTGAGCTGCTTACCCAGGCCGGGAATCATCCCTAGCAAGTCAGTCAGCGAACCCATGCTCTTCAGTCGCTGAAGCTGATCATAGAAGTCCTCGAGATCAAACTTCTCCGAGGTAATCTTCTTTCGGAGCTTCTCCGCCTGCTTTTCATCGTATTGGTCCTGAGCGCGCTCAACGAAGGAAACGACGTCCCCCATGCCCAGAATCCGTTGCGCCATTCGATCTGGATAAAACGGCGTCAACGCGTCGAGTTTCTCACCAGTCGACGCAAACTTGATCGGCTTTTCGACTACCGACCGAATCGACAATGCCGCGCCACCGCGCGTATCTCCATCCAGTTTTGTTAATACGACACCGTCAAAATCGAGTCTGTCATTAAACTCTTTCGCGGTATTGACGGCATCCTGGCCCGTCATGCTGTCAACGACGAACAAAATCTCGTTTGGCGAAACCGCCTTCTTGATATTGGCGACCTCCGCCATCATCTCTTCGTCGACGTGAAGCCGTCCCGCGGTGTCGACGATAATGACATCGCGGGCCGTTTTCCGGGCCTCGGCGACTCCTTCACGCGCCACGCGGACTGCATCCTTCACAACTTCGCCGTTCTCGACAATCGAGAACACGGGTACACCGGCCTGTTCACCCAGTGTTTTCAGCTGATCTACGGCAGCTGGCCTGTATACGTCGGCTGCGGCCAATAGCGGAGAACGGCCCTGCGACTTCAGAAATGTAGCGAGCTTGCCGCAAAAGGTGGTCTTCCCGGACCCCTGCAAACCCGCAACCAGGATTACTGTCGGAGGGTTGGGAGCGAATTCCAGGCCGACAGCCTCGCGACCAAGGAGACCGACGAGTTCATCGTAGACGATCTTGACAAGCTGCTGCCCCGGTGAAACCGCCGTGATGACCTTCTCGCCCAGCGCTTCGGTCTTTACGCGGTCCGTGAACTCCCGAGCCACCTGATAATTAACATCAGCATCGAGGAGTGCCCGACGGATCTCCCGCATCGTTTCCGCAATATTCAAGTCGTTTATCCGGCCTTGACCGGACAGCTTCTTGATCGCGTCGTCGAGTTTTTCGGTGAGATTCTCGAACATGTAGAGGATTTATCTCCTTGTGGCTGGTGCAGAACTGCTAAATTAGCGCCGAGAGACCCATTTTTCCAATAATTGACCGTTGCAGGAGCGTCCGATTCTGCCATGATCACGAATTCCCCTTTTTCTTCACGCGATGCCGACGCAAACGACCCACGAATCGCCAAAAGAGAGCTACGAGCGGCCTTGCGACGAAGACGCGTTGAGCTGGTCCGCAATCGCGTCATTGACAATCGAATCATCTCAAGCACGGTATCCAACACCATCGAGTTTCAACGTGCCAAAACGGTCCTGTGCTATGCGAGTGCGACCCATCTCGGCGAATTCAATACCCTCCCACTGTTGACCAGTCTCTTCACGTCGAATAAGCGCGTTTGCCTCCCTGTAATCGAGTCAGACCATATGACGGCCCACGAATACGGCCAACGCGACGAACTACGCAGCAACAGCTGGGGTATCGCAGAGCCCGCCCTGCGCCGACAGATCCGGCCAGAAGAAATCGACCTTGTTATCGTTCCCGCACTTGGCGTCAGTCTGACCGGTGACCGTATCGGCTATGGAAAGGCGTATTACGACACCTTCCTTGACTCAAGTCCCGCAATCCGAATCGTACCCATTTACGAGGATTTTATCGTCGAGCCCTTTCCGGTCGAAGCTCACGATCAGAAGATGGACATTATCGTCACGGAACGCCGGGTTGTCCGCGTCGTCTAATCGCCGAGACGGCTAAACAGCAATCGTAACCATTTGCCGCGGACAGCGTATTTTCAGTCGCATTCCAGCTCACCCTTGCTATGAAGACACGGACCAGGCAGCGAATTGAGGAAGAGGAGTCAACGGCTCCCCCGTTCCTCTTCGAGATGAACGATTCCGTCGACATCGAAAGTCTGTCCGACGACGAGCTCGCCGAGTTTCTGTTCGAAGAGGACAAGGAGGAAAGCAAAGGCATCCTCAATCTACCGACGGTTGCGGGCCTGTCGATTATCGCCGTCGGAATGGCGTATTTGCTGGATAAGATGGGCATCGCGCCTGGCCTTGAATTTGGCAACCTTCCGCAGATTCTGCCGTGGCTGGCCGGCGTACTTATCATTCTTCTCGGATTTGGTGTGCTGCAGTGGCGCCCGAAGAAGAAGACGAAGCGCGTCAAGAAAGCGATTGAAGTACCGTCTGGAAAAAAGAAGATCGTTGTCGAGCCTCCGCCGCCATCGTCGGGGCCGAAGTCGAAGCGAAAGCTTCAGCGATCCAGGGATCGCAAGGTCGCGGGCGTGGCCGGTGGTGTCGCCGAATACTTCGGCGTCGATCCCACTCTCGTCCGCATCGCCTTCGTGATCGCGATGATTGCGACCCAGGGGTCATTTCTGGTCGCCTATCTGCTGATGTCGTTTATCATGCCTACCCCGAAACCGCTCTCGATCGAAGAGCGCATTACGATTATTCGGGATTCCTGATAAATCGAACTTGACAGCAACTTTTTCCCCGCGATCCGTACACGCCATCAACTGTTCTAGAAACTCGGGATAACATGTCTGGAAGAACTCTATATCGGTCGACGACGAACAAGATGATCGGCGGCGTTTGCGGCGGCATCGCAGAGTACTTTGATGTCGATCCGACGTTGGTGCGCGTCCTGTGGGTACTTGCAAGTGCCGTTCTGGCCGGTTTCCCCGGACTCCTCATCTACATTATTCTTCTCGTAATAATGCCGCAGCGGTAGTTTCGTCGATCGTTCCGGCCACGGAAACTGCCATCGGAACGTCTCGAAAGTACGTGGCGATTGCTTCGTTAATGTCGCTAACGGCTACTCTTGAAATCTCGTCCCGGTACGTATCCGGATAGTGCGGCCCGTATCCAAGTTCGACGCCCTGTCGAATTGCGGCCGCCAGGCTCAACGTCGTCGACAGGCGAGCACTATAGCTTCCTCGAATCGTCGCCTTCTTCTGTTCAACCTCTGCGGTCGTCGCACCCTCCGCAAAGTAGTCTGCAACCACTTTTCGGGTAACGCCGAGCCCCTCCAACAGCGACTGTTGGCTTAGCGTTACGGCGACCTGGAAATGTCCGCCGTGGCCAACAGTGACCCCCGAAAGCCCGCTGCGAATACCGTACGTCAGACCGCGTTCGTCCCTGACCTGCTGCATCAAACGGGACGAAAAGTTGCCACCTAATATGTAGCTGGCAACGTACGCGGGTACAAACTCTGCGTCGGATCGAAGAATCGGCAACGGGAAACCCGCCGCCACATCGAGATTTTGTTTGTCTCTCATCGAATACAGCCTGGTCCGAGACGAAAATCTCGTCGACTGTCGCTCGATCGGCACTGTAATTGGGTCGCCACCACCACTATCGGCAAAGCGAGCAATCCCCTTCTCTAAGGCCGACAGTACCGCAGACTCATCGATCGACCCGACGAGGACCAGCACGAACGCAGGCGACCGGGAAACGTGCTCGTGACGATCAACCAGATCATCCACGGACGTGTCGCTGTAGGCAAGCCGGACCGTACTGCCAAGGAACTGATAGTTCGGATGATCCGGTGAATAAATCATCCGCTGCAGCTGGTCCGATGCCATCGACGATGTGCTCTCCATCGACCTCAGTACTGCATGGTCAAACTGCGCTCTGACAGATGAGAACTGTGTTGGGTCAAAGCAAGGCGCCGACAATTCCTCGAAAATAATGTCCATGAGAGGTCCGATTCCCTTCGCGACACTCCGCCCGCGAAAGTGAAGATACTCATCGGTGGAGGCATACGAGCGCTCCGCACCTGCCATGTCCAGTTGATGCGATATCTCGAATCGGTCTCGCACCTGCGTTCCCTTGTCGAGCATCCTGATCAACAGGTCAGAAACAAACTCGTCCATCGTCTCTCGCCGATTCCGCAACGGAAGTGCCCCTGCCACCGATACGATGTCTTCCGAGGGTACATCGAGCAGGTAAACATCAGCACAACCAATGCGCTGTCGACGAACCGAACCAGTTATGGACTTGCGACTATTCACGGGACTCTGCTGACGATTCAAGTTCCTTGGCGAACGGGATTGAGGTATCCAACACTGCGTGCGTCTTTTGCAAGATAGGTCCGCGCAACCCTGTCGATGTCCTCTTTACTCAGCGCTTCGACCCGGTCGAGCTGCCCTGCGTATAGCCTCCAGTCACCTGTGGCGATGGCCTCATTCAGTTGGGCAGCGATGGCGTAGGAACTGTCACGACCAAAAAGTGTCTGCGTTCGAACCTGCTTTTTGGCAAGGCTCAGTTCGCCCTGTTCCACACCCTCCTGGATCACGCGGTCCAGTTCTCGATCGAGGGCAGATTCAATCGAAGCGTTATCAATTCCGTCGGCCGGACTGGCAATCAGAATAAACAGGCCGCTGTCCCGCAACGTCATGGAGGACGCGTGCGCGTAAGCGGCCAGTCCCGTATCCGTCAGTGCCCTATAGAATCTACTGGTCTTCCCCCCCGAAAGAATCATCGACAGGACACCGAGGGCGTCCGCGTCTCCGTGACGCCCGCCCGGGGTGTGATATCCCATCACGACCGAGCCGACCTCGCCCGACATGTTAAGCTCGAACCGCCGCTCCCCGCTCTGAAGCGGCTCGCGAGTTGTAACATCTGGAATATTCAGCGGCGAACTGGAAATGGGCCCGAACCGGTCCGCCACCTGCTCGAGCGCCTCAACCCTTTCAACGCCGCCAATTATCGACAAGGTCGCGTTGTTCGGCCAGTAGTAGGTATCGTAGAAATTCCGCAGATCAGCCGCGGTAACCGACTCGATATCGGACCGCCACCCGATCGTAGGATGTCGGTAAGGATGGGCAATAAAAGCAGTGCTCCACAGAAGGTGGAACAGCCTTCGCTGGGACTCATTCTCACCCCGATCGAACTCGTTGAGTATAACTGTACGTTCACTCTCAACGTCCTCCTCATTGAGAAGGGCATTCCTCATACGATCCGACTCGATGTCCAGTGCGAGCGAGAGATGCTCGGACTCCATCATCTCGTAGTAATTCGTTCGGTCAAGCCACGTGGTGGCGTTGACTTGCGCCCCGACACTTTGCAGAACCTCAAAAATTGAAGTGCCGCGTCGGCGATTAAAACGCTCGGTACCCTTGAACATCAAGTGCTCGAGAAAGTGTGTGGCGCCGGTAAGTCCGGCGGACTCGTTCCGTGACCCGACGCGGTAGGTGATCATCGTTGTCGCCACCGGTGCGATACCCTGACGCATATACAAGACCTGCAAGCCATTGGACTTGAGTCTGTACTCCTCTATTCCGTCTGCATCGCCGACAAAATCAAAAACACGAGCCAGCTCAGTGCCGATTGGCGGATCTTCGCTCGCGACCTCTTTCGAGGATTTTCTCTTACGTCGACTGGGGGATTTTGACATTTACATCAGGCTAATGAGCGTCCAGCCAATTTGCGGCAAGACTGATGTCGACAAGAACCGGCACATTCAACGGCAGCGCGTCCGCCATGTTCGTTCGCACGAGGTCGGTCACAAGTTCCTCTTCGTCCGGCCAAACGTCAAAGACGAGTTCGTCATGAACCTGCAACAGCATCTTACTTCGAAGCCCGGCGTCGGCAAACGCTTGATGCAGGCGATTCATGGCAATCTTTATCATGTCTGCCTGCGTTCCTTGCACAGGCATGTTGACAGCAACCCGTTCCGCCGCAGATCGCTGCATACGGTTGCGGACGTACAGGTCCGGCACATACCGACGGCGGCCGAGCAATGTCTCCGCATACCCGACTTCGCGGGCGCGCTCCACGAGTTCGGATAGGAAGCGCGTGACACTCGGATAAGACTGTTGATACGAGGAGATCAATTCCTGCGCCTCGGTACGAGATATCCGGAGTCGCTGCGCTAGCCCAAAGGCAGACATCCCGTAAGGGATTCCGTAGTTGACCTCCTTTGCTTTTGCTCGCATCGCCCGCGTCACCTCCGCCGGCGCGACCGCGAAAACCCGAGCGGCAGTGGCTGTGTGGATATCCTCACCCGAATTGAAAGCGTCAATGAGAGCTGTGTCGCCGCTCATGGAGGCGAGGATCCTGAGCTCGAT
>JAGQWL010000388.1 GCA_020437385.1 Bacteroidota bacterium | reverse complement strand
TGGCAGGTCGACCCGGTTGTCGCGTCGCGCTGCGCCCTCGGTCCGACGCCGGCGCTCGAATACGAGATCGAGATGATCGAGGTGCCGGAGGCCGTTAGTCCCGAAGACGCGCTGAACTCCGGTGGCGGGACCATCTTCCGTGAGCGACTATTCGACGGCTCGACAATTTTTGACTTCGTTCCGGATGACTACGGATACTTCCCGATGACGCCCGGCGCGCAATACGCCTGGCGGGTGCGCGCGCAGGATGCGGAGCGTCAGGTCTACGTCGAGAACGATGGATACAGTCCCGTACGTACGTTCCGCTACGGCACCGAGCCGGCGGAGCTGATGGTGAGCGTTACCCCGGGCCGACTGATGTTCACACCGGCGAGTCCGACGCAGTCGATCGAGATCCACGTGCGGGGATCAGGTGGCAGCCCGACGGCCGGTATCGCGGCCTACGTTACAGGCGGCAGCGTGACGTTCCTCGACGGGATGCGGATCGTGCACGGTCCCATCGACATCACCGAGTTGGACGAACGTGTTCCGGTGAATGTGCTTTCACCAATCTACGAGGTTGACGCAAATGTGACGATTCCGCCGGGAGTCGCGGATGCGATACTCGGATCGAGGTCGAGCGCGAACCTCGAGATGCACGTGACGATTTTTGGTGAGGACGCAGCGACTTCGGAATCGATCAGTTCGACCGAAATCGTCGACGTGGGGTTGAGCGGATCTGCAGCACCGTTTGTCGTCCAGGTTCTCACGCGTTCCGGCGAGCCGATGTCCGCCGACAACACCACCGTCACTCCCGACCAGACGAACCTCCAGTACCGGCTCGTCTATCGAAATAACAGCGCGACCGACATCACAGTCCGCTCGGCGACCATTCGACTGCAGGCCGAAGGTGGCACCACCCTTACGGACAGCAGTCTTCCGATTTCTCCGTTCACACTTACGCCCGGCGGCGAGCGAGTCGTGGATCCGGCAGACTTTAATCTGGCCAGTCTCTCGGATGAACTGCACGCACTGATCGATCCGGAATCCGGGGTTTCGTCTTTCCGAATCGACGGGCACGAAGTGTATACGGCAACAGATGCGTCCGGCGCGCCGGTGACGGCTCCGGTCGACTACAGCCTCACCTACGAAGACAACTCCTCGTTTCCGTTGGTGGTCAGGGTTCTGACGTCGGAAGGTGTTCCAATGACTGCCTCGAACACGACCGTCACACCGGATCAACTCAACCTCACCTACCGGCTGGAGTACACCAATAACAGCACGCGTCCGATCACGCTGCAGTCGCTCCGGGCGATGCTGACTGGGCCGGACGGCTCGAACGTCGTGGATCAGACGCTGACGTACCCACCGAGCACGGTTGTACCGCCGAATGGGGGGACACGAATCATCGACCCGGCGGATCTCATTCTCAGCGGACTCGCGGATCGTATGCACGCGCTTATCGATCCGGAATCGGGCGACTTGTCGTACCGACTCGACGGTGATGACGAGTATGTCGGCGTTGATGATCTCGGCAACCGGATCACAGCCTACTCCCGGTACTCACTTACGTACGACGACCTCGACGCCAACCCGCTGGTGGTCCGAGTGTTGACGCGCACCGGCCAGCCGATGACATCCGAGAATACCACGGTGTCTCCGGAGTCGCTGTCACTGTTGTACCGGCTCGAGTATGTGAACAACAGCGATCGACCGATCACGATGCAGAGCGCTCGCTTCCGATTAAACGGCGAATCAGGAACGGAGGTTTACAATACAACGACTACGTATCCCGATGCAGTTGTTGTGCCGGCTCGCGGAACGCGCGTCGTGGATCCGGCGGACTTCGATTTAAGCTCGGTCGCGGACGGGTTGCTGGCCCTCATCGATCCGGAGAGTGGCAATCTGGACGAGCGGTTGACAGGTGAAGATGAATACGCGGGCGTCGACGACCTCGGCAACAGGATCACCGCACGAAGCAGCTATTCGTTGCTGTATTCGGTCGCGCCGATTCCTGAGAGTT
>JAGQWL010000387.1 GCA_020437385.1 Bacteroidota bacterium | reverse complement strand
GGTCTGCTCGTTCGAACCAATCGCGAAAACGTAGCGTCCGAGCACCGTGTACTTGAGTACGACTGCTGAAAGGATCAGCGCCACGACGCCGATCCAGATGCCCGGGGCGAAGATCAGCCAGGCGGGGTGCGGGTCGACGAGCATCAGCTGACTCAGTCCGTTTGGCGGCGTCGGCACTGTCTGTTCGTTGGCAATCCATTTGGCGACCCCGCGGGCAATCTGCATCGTGCCCAGCGTTACGATGAACGGCACAATTCGAAAGCGTGTGATCAGCGCACCGTTAACCCAGCCCGTCAAGCCGCAGACGAGAATACCGCCGAGCGCGGCGATGAGCAGGATGCCGACTCCAGGATCCGCCCCGAAGTAGTTGATGATCGATGCCGTCACCACCGTGGTGAGTGCAATCTGCGACCCGACCGACAGGTCGATGCCGCCGGAAATGATCACGTACGTCATGCCCAGCGCCGCCACACCCACGATCACACTCTGCGTCAGGATCGTCTTCAGGTTGTAGAATGACGTAAACGCGGACGGTGCGAGTATCGCAAACAGGACGAAGACGAAAGCGAATCCGATAAACGGCCCGAAGTCGGACAGAATGCGCTTGAGCGACAGTCTGTCCGCGGCGGCGGCATTTGCGGTCGAACTATCCGACATGGATCGAGTGAGTAGTGAGTTGTCGCATCGTGCCTAGAGGGTGTCGGCGTCAAGCCGTCCGGATGTTGCAAATCGCAGCAGCAGCTCCTCGGTCCACTGTGCCGCCGGGCGAACCGGCGAGAGTCGTCCGCGGTGCATCACGGCGAGCGTGTCGCACATCCCGAAGAGCTCCGGAAGATACGAGCTGGTCAGAACGACGGCTTTTCCGGACGCCGCGGCGTCGGTAATGAGCGCGTACATCTCCGCCTTGCTTCCGATGTCGATTCCACGCGTGGGCTCGTCAAGCAGGAGTACATCCGAGTCATCGTGGAGCAACCGGGCGAGGCATACCTTCTGCTGATTGCCGCCCGACAGGGTTGACGCAGGCTGATCCGGCGAATAACATCGCACGGACAAGCGTTCGACCCAGTGCTCTGCTGCGCGCCTTTCTGTGGCGAGGTCCAGCAGTCCGCGCTTCGAATAGCGATGGAGTCCGGACAGCGTCAGGTTGGTCCGGATGGACAGACGCGTCGCGAGCCCTTCTTCCTTTCGATTCTCGCTCAAAAGGTTGAGTCCGCTCGCGAGGCCAACGTCGGTCGTGTGAACGGCAACGCGAATTTCAGGGGCGGCGGCGACCCGGTAGGTGCCGCCCGTTCCGGGACGAAGGCCGAACAAGGTTCGGAGCGTCTCGGATCTTCCTGCGCCGACGAGTCCGGCGATCCCGAAGATCTCCCCGCGCCGTACAGAAAACGAAACGTGGTTCGGTAGGTCGGCCGGCCCCGAGACGTCGCGTACCTGCAGCAACGGCTCGCCAAACGTTCGTTTGGACTGCGGATACAGTTCTTCGACGGCGCGCCCGATCATCGGCGGAATCAGGTCGTCGATGCTGATTCCCGCGATGGATCCGGCGGCTACGGTTTCGCCGTCGCGGAGCACGGTGTACCGGTCACAGATTTCGACAACCTCCTCCAGAAAGTGGCTGATGTAGACGACCGCCACTCCTGCATTCTTCAGTCTCTCGACAACGGCGAAGAGCGCTCGCGTATCCGCAGCCGACAGCGAACTGGTGGGTTCGTCCATCACCACAATGCGGGATTTTGCCACGAGCGCGCGCGCAATCTCCACAACCTGCTGCTTGCCGATGCTGAGTTGGCCGGCGGGCATGTCGAGGTGGATGTCAGACTGCCCGAGAAGTTGGAGGGCGTCCCGCACTTCCGCCCGTCGCGGACGAATCCACCCGCCGGTTGCCGTCTCGATACCAAGCGTGACGTTATCCGCAACCGACAAGTGCGGTGCGAGCGTCAGTTCCTGGTAGATCATGCTGATCCCGGCGTCTCGACCGTCACGCGGGGATGCCGGCACGTAGGGACGATCAGCGAGTGTCATCGATCCCTGATCGGGCAGGTGGACGCCCGCCAGCACCTTCATCAGCGTACTCTTTCCGGCTCCGTTCTCTCCGATTACGGCGTGCACCTCTCCGGCGTTGACCTCGAGATTCACGCCGCGAAGGGCCCGGACGGGTCCGAACGACTTGTGGATGTCTCGTAACGAAAGGAGCGACATCGGATGCGCTGTTTACAGGTGCCTGTGAGCCCGATGGCGACTGGTTCCGGCCTCTTGTCGTACGAGTCGAACCCATCAGCTACCGCCATGAGCAGCCAAGATACTACTGCAAATCGAGGAAACTTTCGCCGCACGAAGCGCCTCATGCTTTCCGTTTCACTCGTTGCCGCGTTGAGCACGACGATGGTGGGATGTCCCATCGTGGACGTCTTGTATGCGTTGTTTGCGGGTCTCTATCTGGAGTTCTCACCGGAATGCGGCTACGACGATCGGAATGACTACGACGCCGTGGTGACATCCTGCCTCTTCGAAGTTGGCCCCGGGGACGCACTGGTGGAGTGCATTTTCGAATGTGCAATCGGATGGAAAAATGGTGCGAACAAGACCGAGCGGACCGCGGCCGGCGACCTGGTCTTCTTTGCCAACGACAACAAACGCGTGCTGCAGGCGATCCCTTCCGGCTCTGTGACAGAGGTACTCGACATCGGAAGTATTCCGATGGGGATTGCACTTGACGCGGCTGGTGGACGAGAGTACTGGGTCAACGGGAAAACCAATGAGATCTGGAGCGGGCTCACAAACGGAACGTCCTCCGCGTCGACCGGGATTAGCGGGACGGGCGCGATCGATGTCGGATTCGGAACGGTCAGCGGTATGCTCTACTGGACCACCGGGCCGGTCGGCAAAATTCAGAAGAGCAATCCCGATGGCTCGTCCATGGCAGATGTTGTCACCGGACTGTCTGGTCCCGGGCCGATCGTCGTCGACGAAACAGGAGGGAAGATCTACTGGGCGGACCATACCAACACGGGTTCGGAAATCATGCGCTCGAACCTTGACGGCACCTCGACCGAAACGCTGCAATCCGTGTCCGGCGCAGTCGTTGGGCTTGCACTCGATCCGTCGTCGGGGAAAGTGTACTTCACCGACACAACCAACGGTGACCTGCTCCGAATGAACCTCGACGGCTCCTCCCTGGAAACGATCCTGACGGGTCTGTCCGGACCGGCATCAATTGGAATCGATGCCACGAACGGGAAGGTCTACTGGTACAACTCGACATCGCTTGAAATCAAGCAGTCCAATCTTGACGGGACGTCGATCGTGACGATCGCCGGGTTCAGTCCGGCTGCTGATTTTGCCATCGACCCCGCTAATGGTCACGTCTTCTACACCGGTTGGATCGAAGGCAGCGTCAAGCGGATGAACCTCGACGGCACTGGGACCTTCTTCCTCTTTTCGCCCGCACAGATGCGCGGGGAGTTTGCAGTCGACGCGATTCGGGAAAACATCTACTGGTTTACGACGACGGGGCTCCTGCTGCGGACGTCCTTCGACGGCACCGTTACAGACACGCTCGCGTCGAGCATCTTCAGCGTGAACGCGGCGGACTTTGACGCTGCCAATGACAAGCTGTACTTCGCATCGGGTTCCAGCGTCTACTCGGCAGATCTCGACGGATCAAACATCCAGACCGTACTATCGGGGATCACGTTCCTGTCCGAGATTGCCGTCGATGGGGCTTCAGGGTACCTCTTCTGGATTGAAAACCAGACAATCGGCAGGGCAAACCTCGACGGATCAGGTTCCAGCACATTTGCGAACGTTCCGACCTACCCCCACGAACTTGCCGCTGCCGACGGCCATATCTACTGGACGACAGGAAGCGTCATCCGTCGTGCGGACCAGACGAATCCGGCAACCGCAACCGACCTGATCAGCGGACTGGCGTCGCCGTTCATGCTTGATGTTTCCGGGACGCATGTGTACTGGGATCTTGTCTTCACGGACGAGGTACAGCGGGCGTTGCTCGACGGAACCGGTATCGAGAGCATCACAACTGGCTCGAATATCACGACGCTGGTTGCCGCGTATTCAGCGACACTTCCCGTCGAGCTGGAGTCGTTCCGTAGTGTCGCAATGGGCAACTCGGCGGTGCTGAAGTGGCGGACATCTTCCGAGCGAAATGTATCGGGATTTGAGGTCGAGCGCGTTGACCAGTCGACAGGCGAATGGTCGACTGCTGGTTTCGAGGCAGCGTCAGGAGGTCTGCAACGGTCCGCGGAGTATTCCTTCACGATTGCTGACCTCGCACCAGGGATGCAGGTGTTCCGGTTGCGAATCGTAGATGTTGACGGCAGCTCGACGGTGGGTCCGGAGTCCGCGCTGCTCATTCCGCTGACCGAGCCCGTCCGGATTGGTGCGCCGTATCCGAATCCGTTCAGAAGCGAGGCGACTCTGAGTGTTGCCTCTGAAGTGGGCGGTGAACTCCGCGTGGAGGTTTTCGACGCGATGGGCCGGAGAGTGAAGGTTGTTCACTCGGGATCGATCGCCGCACAGCGTGAGAAGACGTTCACGCTGGACGGCAGTGATCTTGGTGCCGGGACGTACTTCGTTCGGTTCACGCTCCCCGATGGGCAGACACGCAACGAGACGATCGTGAAACTGGGAAGCTGACTACTCCTCAAGCCACGTGGCGAGGTCCGGGTTCAGCAGTTCCTGGGCCTCGCTCGTGTTGATGTTCTCCGGCGTGATCATCATGATGCGCGTGTCGACCTTCGCGTCGTAGGCCTCGCCGCGGATCGCGGCGACGGCGGTCATGACGCCGCGATAGCCCATGTCGAACGGATCCTGCAATGCGAGGCCGTGAATCTCCCCGTTTGCCATTCCGGCCATCAAGGTTTCGTTGGAGTCAAACCCGACGAAAGTTGTCGTACCGGATCGGCCGGCCGTCTGCAGGGCACGAAGCATTCCCTGCGTCGTTGATTCATTGGACGCGAAGATCCCATCAACTTCGGGGAATCGGTTGAGCAGATTCTGGGACACTTGAAGCGCCTTTTCGACGGTGGCGCCGCCGTACTGGTTGTCGACTAGAATCTGTATGTCCGGCGCGTACGTCCGCATTTCTTCGAGAAAGCCCTCCTCTCGATTTGTCGTGCTTGCGCCGCCTTCGATGCATCGGAGGACGATGATCTTGCCTTCTTTATTCAGCAGGTCTGCCAATCGCCGCGCGCACATTCGCCCGCCTTCCCGATTGTTGGTCGCCACGAAGCTGTTGATCGCCTGGGTTTCGACGCCGGAGTCGATGATCACAACAGGGATCTTCCGGTTGACGGCGGCTTCGATGGGAGGGACGAGCGCACGTTGATCGAGGGGTGCCAGGACGATTGCGTCCACACCACGGCTTACAAAATTCTGCACCACCTGGATCTGGAGCTGACGATCATCTTCGCGTTGAGGACCCTGCCAGAGGATCTGGGCGCCGGTTTCGCTTGCGGCCTTTTCCGCTCCCGCATGAATCGCCTTCCAGAAAACATTTGTCGTGCCCTTCGGGATAACCGCAATCTGCAGTTTGTCGGAATTTTTCTGGCCGCAGCCGGACAATGCTACGAGGCCGACAAAGGCTAATACAATGAGGTTCTTCACGTTCGACTCGGTTATTCGAAGGTGGCGGATTGGGCAAGACTGAAGATACAGCATCCGAAGCGTGACAACCCGCCCCTCCGGTTCAAATGGGAAACAGGCGCACTGTCGGTACTGTGATCCGGTTTGTACCTTGGATCAACCAGACAATGAAGCACCATGGCGGAACTAACTCAAGATCAGATCGACCATTATCGCACGAATGGCTACGTGTATGGCCTTCCGGTCTTTTCGTCCGACGAACTGCGCGAACTGAATGACGGGTTGAACCAGGTACTCGCGCTGCTCGAACCCGGCGAATCGACCAAGGAAATACGCGAGTGGCATGAGGAGAGTCGGTTTCTCTTCGACATCTGTATGAACGAGCGCATCCTCGATTATGTCGAGCCGCTGCTGGGGCCGAACTTCGTCATGTGGGCGTCGAACTTCTTCATCAAGGAGCCCCGGTCACTTCAGTCCGTTACGTGGCACCAGGATGCCTACTACTGGCCGCTGGAGCCCACCGCCTCCTGCACGGTCTGGCTGGCCTTTGACGACGTCGACACCGCAAACGGTGCGATGCGTGTGATTCCCGGATCCCATCGATCCGGAATCCTGAAGCACTCTCGCCTTGGCGGCACGGGTTCCTCCGTTCTCGATCTCGAATGCGACACGTCTGCGTTCGACCTCGACACGGTGACGGATCTCCCGATGCGTGCCGGACAGATCTCGGTCCACAGCGACCAGCTTATCCACGGTTCGCCGGGCAACCCGTCGGACCGTCGGCGCGCCGGGCTCACGATTCGCTATTCGCCGACGAACGTGAAGTGTGACCTGTCCGTAAACCCGCACTTCCGCTCGTACCTCGCGCGCGGCGTCGACGAGTTTGGATATAACCCGGCCGGGGAGCTTCCGAAACAGCAGTTTGGACGTCTGCATCGCGAGCACCGAAGCATCGAAGAAGCAGGAACGGAGGCCGAGTCGCGCGTCTGGAAAATGTAGGAGTGCGATGACAACTGGCGGGCCTGTACGGTTCGTCGCCAAATTTCGATGATGATCCGTGCGGACCTCTGCGCGACGGCAAGGCGATTCATACCTTGTGAGTTCACAGCACCGAGATAGCTGAGAACGTGAATCTCCGAGAACTGCTGAAGCCGAAGCGATCGTTTGAATTCGCCAAAGCTCTTTACCCGCAAACACGACGAATATTTGACGATCGCATCGACTGGCGGATAACCGGCCGCTGGATGGTCTATTCGATCCTCGTCGGTGTAATCGGGGCAGTCGGCGCGCTCATCTTTGCCCATCTGGTTCAATTCGCCGATGAGATTTTTCTCGTCAAACTGATCGGATACCAGATGCCGATGCCGGGCGGCGAGGCCGGCGAAAACCACGTCTTCGATCTTGCCGCCGCGCTGCATCCGACGCGGCGGTGGCTCTTGTTCATCGTGCCGGCGATCGGCGGACTCATTTCGGGGTGGCTCGTCTTTACGTTCGCTCCGGAAGCCGAGGGACACGGGACGGACGCTGTGATCAAGGCCTTCCATCACGATCGTGGCATCATTGGTCCGCGTGTGCCGCTCGTCAAGGCGCTCGCCTCGGCCGTGACGCTCGGTACGGGGGGCAGCGCCGGCCGAGAAGGTCCCATTGCGCAGATCGGAGCTGCGCTCGCGTCACTTTTTGCGCAGCGGCTCGGCCTGAGTCCGCGGGAGCGTCGGATTCTGCTCGTTGCGGGCATTGCCGCCGGCGTCGGGGCCATCTTCCGCTCGCCCCTCGGTGGTGCGTTCTTCGCGGTCGAGGTTCTATACCGGCAAGACATGGAAACCGAGGCGTTGATGCCTTCTGTTGTTGCCGGCATAACTGGCTATTCGGTCTTTTCAACGTTCGAAGGCACCGGCACCGTGTTTTCGACTCCGAACTTTCTGTTCGTGAGTCCGCTGGAGCTCTTTCCGCTCATCGCGTTTGCCTTGCTGTGTGCGGCCGTCGGGATTCTCTACGTCGATGTGTTCTACGGCACGAAGCGTCGAATTTTCGATCGGATGAAGATCCCGCCGCACGTGAAGCCGGCAATCGGTGGCTTGCTTGTCGGATGCATCGCGTTCTTCTTTCCTGCGATCCTGGGCTCGAGCTACGGATGGCTTCAGCAGGCAATGAATGACAATCTGCCCATCAAGATCATGGCGATACTGGCGGTGACCAAGATTGTCGCGACATCGCTCACCATCGGGTCGGGCGGATCGGGCGGTGTCTTCGCGCCGTCGCTCGTGATCGGCGGGATGCTCGGCGGGCTTTTCGGGGCGCTCGCCCATGCTGTGATGCCTTCAATCGTCGTGCAGCCCGAGGCCTATGTCATGATCGGGATGGCCACGTTCTTCTCCGGTGCGGCGAACGTGCCGATCACGACAACAATCATGATTTCGGAGATGACCGGAAGCTACAAGCTGCTCGTGCCGTTGATCTTCGCCGGTACTGTTGTACACCTGCTCGTTGGTCGTTGGAGCCTTTACACTCAGCAGGTCGGTTCGTACAACGAGTCGCCCGCGCACCAGCAGGATATGGCGCCGGATCTGCTGTCGGAGCTGCGGGTCAAGCAGGTTGTGACGTATCCCATTCCCTTTCACACTCTGGATCCGAGTCACACGCTGGGTGAGATCCTCAGTGTGTTCACCCGAACCAAAGAGGTGATCCTGCCGGTCTACTCCGACGCGTCCGAGATTTCAAATCGTTATGGCGGACTCGTCCTGTTGGACGACATCCAGTCGCTGTTGCAGACCGAGGATACGATGAAACATGCTGTTATCGCGCGCGATGTACAGGTGCCGTTCGTTTCGGTATCGCTCGAGGACTCGCTCGCGACTGTCATGGATACATTCACCCGGACCGGTTACCCTGAGCTGCCGGTCCTGGACGACCACGGAAAGATCTGCACGTTCATTCGGCAGAGCCAGCTGATGGGCGAGTATTATCGCGCCTATCTTCGAAGTATCGAAGGACACGTCTGATGCACCTGCCGGGAGCATGAGAGATGTTTGAGTTTCCTACCGAAATGACCGTGCCGCGCGAGTACGTTTATCGCGCACTTGGAATCGTGATCGCGATGATCACGATCTTCCTGCTCGTCCGCCTCGCTCAGCGTCTGGCCCGCCGATATGTATCCGAGCCGGCACGCCTCTACAACGTGAATCGCAACATCCGCCGGGTGGGTGGTACGGTCGCAGCCGTGATGCTGCTCATCCTGCTTTCGCCCGATGTACGCGGACTCCTTGCGGTTCTGACGGTTATCGGGGCGGGCCTCGCCATCGCGCTTCGCGAGGCGCTCCTCAGCGTCGCGGGATGGATTCGACTCGCGTTGATTGCGCCTTACCGCATCGGCGATCGCATCGAAATGAACGACGTTCGGGGCGATGTCATCGACATTCGGATGCTCCGGACGACGCTGATGGAGATCGGCGGATGGGTTGACGGCGACCAGAGTACCGGCCGGATTGTGCACATCCCGAACAGCTGGCTCTTCGAATACGCGCTGTTCAACTATACGCGAGGCTTCCGATTCATCTGGAACGAGCTGCCGTTCAGTGTGACCTACCGCAGCGACTGGCGCGCGGCGCGCGACATCATGCAGAACTTTGCAGAGGAATCCGCCGAAATCGTGACGCAGCAGGCATCCGAAGAGCTGCGGAAAATCTCGAGTGAGTTCCTCATCCACTACAGCATCCTCACGCCCTTCGTCTATGTGTCGACGGATGAAAAGGGCGTCAAGCTGACGCTCCGTTACCTTTGCGAGGCACGAAAGCGGAGGGGGACGGAGCACGCCTTCACGATCAACATCCTCGATGCATTTCGGGAGCATCCGAACATCGAGATCGCCTACCCGATCACGAGCATTGCGCTTCCGGATACGCCGCAGTTCGGCGAGCTGCCGCCCGCCGCCGGTTAGCGGAGCGCTGCGAATCTATGCCGACGCGGGCCCCGATCGTAAGTCGAGGGCGGCAGCGGCCGATATCAGCACAAAAGCTGTCGCCCACACGTAGTACCCGATCCGCACGTCATCGAGGCCGTCCTGGAAAGCCGCTCCGACGCCGTATGACAGTGCCAGGAAAGTGGAGACGATCATCGTTCCCAACAGTCGAAGCGAGATCCGTTTTGCCAGGAGCAATCTTCCCGCCGTATACCACAGCGGTAGATTGCTGAGTCCGAGTGCGAACATCCACGCGGAGCTTACGGACGCAGACGAATCGAAGATCAGAGCGAACGAAAACACGAACGCGGCCCATCCGCTGGCCGTACCCTCGAATACGTCGACAACGGGAAGGAAAAACGACAGGACGTAAATCGCTGCACCGCTGAGCGTGGCCAGGCGTGCCCACGCTCGCTCTTTACCCGGAACAATATTGGAAGTATCGATCACTTCAGGCCACGAGGACTGGGCGTGGAATATCCTTCTCGTAGCCCGGTGGCTTCGGAAAGTGTTCGTCAACAAATCCGCTCAACATGTCGATCGTCTTGTTGGAGAGCTTGTCGACAATCTCGCCAATCACGTCCGAGCCAATCACGCACGGAAGGTGGCTTACGATCATCCAGTTTCCCATGAACAACCCGACCGCCTGGTAGCCATCGAGTTCCTGTATCGGCTTGCCGGAAACGAGGCAGCTACTGGTCCACCGCGATGTGTCCGGGTCCGGATCATTCATCAGCGCTTCCTCGCGTTCGTCGAAGTCCACGCGACCCTGCATGTATTCGTCCATCGCCGCGCGGGACTCGTCGGACATTGAGGCGGAAAACTCCTGGTAGCAGTCGATGCACATCGCGTATTCAAAGACCAGGTCCCTTGATGAATACGGTTGGTAGGTTTGAAACGCCTTCTCCACCACGTAAAGTGTGTCGCGCTCGAAGTGTTTGCCGCAGACGAGGCACGCGTCAAATGGATTGTTCTCCGACTCCCGGTAGAACATCGGGGGGATGGGGCGCAGTCGCATGATTTCTTTCTTGCCGCCTTCGTCAGACGATGGTTCTTGCAACGGTCAGCCTTCTACGCGACTAAATCGTTCGTGGTTCGGGTGTGCGAAGCGGATCACGCTCTAATAATCGGTTAGCTCCTTCGGCGGGAAAACAGCTCTAAGCGCATTGAGCACGGCAAATACATCGATTATTTCCTGCGAGATCGCACCGGCAACCGGCGGAAGGAATCCGAAGGAGGCGAAGCCCATCCCCACCACACTCAGGGCCATACCGCCGACGGCACTTTGGAGCGCGATCGCTCGCATCCTCCGACTCACGTGAAGGAGCTCGTCCACCTTTTCGAGAGACGTGTCCATGATGACAACGCCGGCCGCCTCGGACGTGATATCCGAATGCTGTCCGAACGCGATTCCCACCGTCGCCGCCGTGAGAGCCGGCGCATCGTTGATCCCGTCACCGAGAAAGACGGTCGGCGCCTTCTGTGTCTCCGCCTCGACTAGTCGCAGCTTCTCCTCCGGACTGTAGCTGTGATAAACTTCCTCGATGCCGACCTTTCTGGCAAGGTATTGGACCTCGGATTCGCGATCTCCTGACACGATCATGATCCGATCGAAGTGATGCTTTGGCTTCAGGTGGCTGATGAAGCTTTTTCCTTCCGATCTGGGTTCGTCGCGGAACCTGAATGTCGCGGCATAGCGTCCGTCCAGCATGATGACGCATTCAAGTCCACCGGCCTGAGGCGGAACGAGTAAGGCGGCGTCAGGGTCTTCGGTGAGCAGTTTTCGTCGCGACGTGACGAAGAGTTCGGAATCGCCAACAAAGCCCGTCAGGCCCTCGCCCGGCTTCTCGCTGATTCGTTCAACTTCAGGAAAGGCCAATCCGCGTCGCTGTGCCTCACTTACGATCGCGTCGGATAGCGGATGTTTGGAATAGCGCTCGAGACTCCCGACGAGGGCCAGGATGTCGTCCACCTCCACGCCTTCGGCTGGGAGGATCTCCGTGAGCCGAGGCTGTCCGTACGTGAGTGTTCCGGTCTTGTCGAAGATGGCCGTGCGGCACGTGTCCATCTTTTCCAGAGCCGCCGGATCCTTGATGATGATGCCGCGCCTTGCTGCGAGCGAAACGGATCCAATGATCGAGACGGGAATCGCGATGAGCAAGGGACAGGGCGTTGCCACGACGAGAACGGCGAGGAAGCGAGTAGGGTCGCCGCTGAAGCCCCAGGCTGCGATTGCGATGGCAACGGCCAGCGGCGTGTAAAAGGCCCCGAGCTGGTCACCGAGTCGTCGAAGCCGTGGCCGGCGTTGCTCGGACTCACGCATGACACTCATGATGCGTGCGTAGCGCGAATCAACCGCGAGCTTGTCGGCGCGAATCGTTAATGCCGACTCGCCGTTGATGGCGCCGGACAGAACCTCGGATCCGGGTGTCTTTGACATGACGTACGGTTCGCCCGTCAGATAGGACTCGTCCATCGATCCGTGCCCGTTGATTACGGTCCCGTCTACCGGGCACGTCTCGTGCGGAAAGACGATCAACCTGTCGCCAACCTGAACGTCGTCAAGAGCGATGTCCTCGAGCGAACCGTCGACGGTACGATGCGCGACAGAAGGGAGGCGTGCGGCGAGCGCCTTCAAGACAGCGGAGGCACTGCGGACCGCGTACCCTTCGAGGGCTTCGCCGCCGCTCAGCATCAGTACAACAAAGGTACCTGCCAGGTATTCGCCGAGGATCACAGATGTGACGATGGAGATTCCTGCGAGCAGGTCCGATCCGAACTCGCGCCGGAAGACCTTCACGACGAGATCGTACACCAGCGGCGCTCCGCCCAGCACCAGCGCAACGATCAGGGGAAGGTGGTCGCCGCGAACTCCGAGAATCTCGGCGTCGAACGACACGGCATATCTCAAGATGAGATGAGCCGCAATCGCCACGATCGCCAGAACAGCAATCAGCGTCTGCGTCCAGTTTTCCCCGAGGAACGTCGTTTCATCGCTGCGTGACATACCAAAAGATAGATACCTCCGCCCGTATCGGCGAAGCAAAGTCGTGATTGCGGCAGTTTGTTTTTGGCGACCTGCTTACTTTCGAAAATCGATTCGTCGAGGACCTTTGGATTATGCGGGGTATTCCTCGACGAAGTACACTGTAAGGTACGTCGTGAGAGTGCGGTGACCCGTGGATGGATCGAGCGAATGAGGCGAGCATCGAATTGAGGCATGGGTGCGCTATGAATTGACCCGCGTAATGCATCATGAATAATTCTGAATTTGTTGCGACAGCTAATTTGAAATCCGGTCGGGGATCGGCTGTGCTTGCAACGATTCTTCTGACGCTCTCGCTGACTTCCTGCTTGCCGGGTCGGGAGGAGACCGGAGGGCTTCTCGAAGCTCGCTTCGACGTGCCCGATCGGGTATGGGCCGGATCTGCGTTTTATGCGAATCGGCTGCAGGACTGGCGAATCCGAAACGGCAGACTCGAGTCTGTTGAAGGACGCGCCGAAAAACCGATGCGCACCGTCCATCTGTTGACACGCTCGGCAGCGACGCATCGCGGTACGCTTGCGCTATCCGTTACAACTGGAGCGATCGATAGACCGGACTCGACTGCGGGCGGTTCCTCCTGGACAGGGTTTCTGATTGGCGCCGGAGGCGACAGCGTCGACTATCGCATCTCGGCTCTGGTGCATCACTGGCCGGCTGCCGACGGCGGATTGATCGTTGGCGTGGACGGAACGGGACGTATTGTCGCGCGAGACAACTCCGGAAATTATGGCTACTCACGACCGCTTCGAGACATCCCGATCGATTCATGGACGTCCTTCGAGCCGGTACTCCGGACGGGCACCGTCGGCGTACAGGATCTTGCGGATGGATTCAGGCTTTCGGTTCGTTGCACACCCTCCGATACCGGATACGACATTCTTGCAGTCGTTTCCAGCTCGACGACCGGAGTGGAGCTGGCGCGAGCGATCTTTCGCGATATTCCGGCGGACCGCGTCGACGGCAGTCTGGCGCTTGTTTCGCAGGGCAGCCTCTCGTCGGCGAATACCGGATACTGGTTTGACAATCTTCGTGTGGCGGGCTCCAAGGTCGCGGTTCACGATGAACGTGCATTCGGACCGGTCCTCGGCGCATTCCACACGCTGAGCGGTGGCACGCTCAAGATGACGGCGCAGTTCGGACCGATCGGACCCGAGGACAACCAGACGGCGGTACTCGAAATCCGTTCGACCTCAACATGGACGCCGGTCGCGACAGCCCTTATCCAGGCTCCGAGCTACACGGCACTGTTCCGCGTAGACAACTGGACGCCGAACCGTGACACGCCGTACCGAATTGTCTATCGGGAGAGGGAATCCGGCAAAGAGCGCATCTCCGTGTACGAAGGGGTCATTCGGAAGCCGCCCTCAACCGAGGGGGATTTCGTGCTTGCGGCGATGAACTGTCAGAACATCTCCGGCGGCAACGGGCAATGGAACAGGCAGCACTTCTGGTATCCGCATGCCGAACTGACGACGGCCGTTGCGAATCAGGATCCCGACATGCTGTTCTTTGCCGGCGATCAGATCTACGAGGCTGGCCTCGAAGGAATCGTGCGTGCTCCGGTCGAAGAGGCCATGCTCGACTACCTGAATCACTGGTATCGATTTGTACTTGCGTTTGGCGATCTCGCGCGCGACAGACCGGCGGTCATCATTCCGGACGATCATGATGTCTACCACGGTAACATCTGGGGCAACGGAGGTGAGCAGGCCGAGGGCGAATTCAGTCCGCCTGCCGATGCCGGCGGATATGTGATGCCGGTGGAATGGGTGAACATGGTGCATCGAACGCAGGTCTCGCACCTTCCGGATCCCTACGATGCCACGCCGCTGGTGAACCAGATCAGCGTGTATTACACGCGGATGGAGTACGCCGGACTCAGCTTTGCAATCATCGGCGATCGGATGTTCAAGTCGCCGCCGAAGATCCTTGTGCCGGACGCAGAGGTCTGGAATGGCTGGCCCCAGCGAAGGGGTTATGACGCACGGGATGCGGACGTGCCGGGGGCGGAGCTTCTTGGTGACCGGCAGCTTACGTTTCTAGACGAGTGGGCGAACGATTGGTCTTCGGATGCGTGGGTCAAGGTTCTGCTGTCGCAGACATTGTTCAGCAATCTTGCCACACTGCCGGCGGGTGCGGCGAGTGGCGCGGTGCTTCCGGATCTCGAGCATCCGCGGCCAGGCGAATACCCATCGGGTGACCGCCTGGCAGACGACATGGATTCGAATGCGTGGCCGCAGTCGGGCCGCAACGAGGCGCTTCGAACGATCCGTAAGGGATTTGCCTTTCACGTGGCGGGGGATCAGCACCTTGGCAGCTTTGTGCACTACGGAATCGACGACTGGGGCGATGCGGGAAACGCGTTTGTGGTGCCGTCGATTGCCAATATCTGGCCACGCAGGTGGTTTCCGCCGATGCCCGGTCTCGACCGGGATCCGTATGCGCCCCGCTACACGGGCAACTACTTCGACGGATTCGGTAATCGGATGACCGTGCTGGCTGTGGCAAACCCCGTCAAGAGTGGTCACAAACCCGCCGCGCTCTACGACCGATCGCCGGGCTACGGAATCATCCGCTTCCATCACGAATCACGCGACATCGAGTCGGAGGCGTGGCCACGCTGGGCGGACCCCACTGTTGACCCGACGGCCCGGCAGTATCTCGGATGGCCCGTCACGGTTTCGATTGAAAGCAACTACGGGCGAAAGCCGGCTGCGTGGTTAGAGACGCTTGTCATCGACGGAATCGACGATCCGGTGATTCAGGTGCGCAGAGACGACACCGGCGAGATCGTGTATACACGACGGATTCGCGGGAACTGGTTTCGCCCCCCTGTCTTCGCCGAGAACGCGCGTTACACGGTTTCAATCGGCGACGGCTTTCGGGAAAACGATGTCGTGCTTCGCGGACTTCGCCCGGTGGCTTCAGAAGACTCTACGCGTCACGTGAGTTGGCCGCCTGACCGCATTCTTCGTTCCGGCGGAGGGGTCGCCGAGGACGAATGACACGGGCACGCTTAGAATACGTAGCTCAATCCAATCCGGATGTTGCGCGGATTCCCGGGCGTAAAATGTAGTTCCGAGACCGGTGCGGTTTCATCATGCAGACGAGACTCGGTGTCAAACTGTGCTTCGTTCCATTCGGTGTCGAGAACGTTTTCCAGCGCAGCCGAGATGCGGACGCTTCCCAGGTCGTACGACGCGAAGAAGTTGATAAGAGTATAGCCTTCGGCGGTGACGCTGCCAGTCTCGTTTGCCGGTCGTGCTCCGATGTGGCGGTAGCGGAGGCTGGCGCGCAGCCCGGACGGGTGAAGTGCGGTCAGGCCTCCGGTGGAAGTGAGTCGGGGTGCGAGAGGAATCTCGTCGGCGCCCGGCGGCTCGTCGACGAATCGGCCTTTCGAGACGTTGATATCGGAATCGGCGGTCAGCCACGAGTTCACCGCAAACCGCCCTTCGATGTCGATACCGTATCGACGCGTCTGTCCGGACAACTCGGTGAAACCACCGTCGCCGACGTAAACGAACTCATTCTCAAGGTCGAGAATCCAGACTGCGGCTGCGAAGTTGACGTGCGACCCAGGGCTGAAGCGCAGACCCAGTTCCTCCCCAATTGCGCGTGGCAGGGTTCCGATATTCCGTTGAGCCGCGTCGAAGCTTCGTGAAGAAAGGCTGTCGAAGATGGCGTCACTTGTCAGGCCTTGCCGCAGGTAGACCTTGTACAGGTCCGACACGCGGCGACCCTGGACAACTGCACGGGCGTCGTTCGAATGAAAGCTCGTTCCGAAATTTGCGAACACGTCGAGCGTTGGGAGTGGGCTCAAGACAACGTTGGCTTTCGGGCTCACGATTCCATGATGGGCGTATCCAGAAGCATGTGGAAGATCTGATGGAAGACCTTCGAGTTTGTCGTCGACATTGAAGGTGAAATAGTCACCGCGGATCGCGAGCTGTAAACGAAGAAACGACGTGGGAATCAGTTCTTCCTGGGCGAACATGTAGAGGTTGCGCTCAAAGACATCCGCATTAACAAGCTGCGCCTTGCGGACGCGCTCCGGACTTTTCCAGAGCGTTACATTCGCGTCGTCGGACCTGAACCCCCCGCCAAGGGTGGCTTTCCCGAAAAGCCCGAAGGCTACGTGATTCTGTGAAAAACGCCCCTCCATGCCGAACAGCGAGCGATCATCAGTCTGCTCGATCATGTCGCCGTTTACCGGATCGTCAAGGAAGTAGGTGAAGTTCGAGAACAGCTTGAATGAGTATCTGGACGCATATCCGACGAGATCAACCGTCTTGTTGTCGTGCGCGTTGTGATAGCTGATGTTGAGATCCTGCCTGCCGGTAGTGCCTCCCTCGAGATCGTCAAGACTGCCGAACCGATCGATTGCTCCTGACGCGACTGCGCGTGCGGGAATCTGGCCGGAGGCATTCCATGCCGAAGAAAACCCGCTGATCGACATTGTGATCTCGTCGGTATCATTCAGGTGTGAGTGGAGCTTGCCGAAAATGTTGAGCCGTTGGAACCCCTGCGGGCTCTCGACCGGCCCATCGGTCGAATTGAACTGTCCCGCAACGTACACGCCCTGGTGGGATCCGGCTGTGACGGGTAGCGAGTAGAGCGCGGTGACTGATCGTGTGTTGAACTGACCGGCCTCCACTCGAAGCAGATTATTGTCGAGATGATCCTTGGTTGTGAACGCCACGCCGCCCGCGGTCGAGAGATTTCCGAACCGCACGTCGTACGGTCCCTTCGAGACATCGATTTTTTCGACAACATCGGGTAACAGGAAGTGCAGATCGGCGTAACCCTGACCGTGGCCATGCGATACCATGTTGACCGGTACGCCGTCAACCGACACCGCCACATCGGTTCCATGGTCGGCGTCAAATCCGCGCAGAAAAATCTGTTCGGCCTTTCCCCCGCCCGCGTGCTGCGCGGTAACCAGTCCCGGCACCAGTGTGAGCAGGTCCTGTGACGTTCGGGTTGGTCGGGTGAGTATGTCGAAGGTTCGGATCTGAGCCGAGGAAGCCGTGGAGTACGGTCGATCGGCTTCGGCCAGAACCTCACCAAGGTTGATCACCTCCGTCTGCAGCTCCACGGTCACCGTTGCGGATTCGCCTGAACGTACGGCGATTTGTTGTCGAACCGTTCGATAGCCAAGCATCTGGAAGGCAAGCGTATGCTCTCCCGCAGGTATGCCGCGGATGCTGAACTCGCCTTCGGCGTCGGTCAGGTCGCCGACTCCGAGGTTCTCAACGATAACGGTTACGCCGGCGAGGCCGACTCCGGTGTTCGCGTCCTGAACCGAGCCCAGGATGTTGCCGCGGTCCTGGGCCGCCGTCGAGCCAGGAATACCGACGAGGAGTAGCGTCAGTGCGGCAAGCAGGACGAATTGCGGCTTCAAGGGGAGATGGCTGATGGAATACATCGGTATTGGTAGCTGATCACGAAGAATCTGTCCGCCGGCGGCAGCCGTTGGAGCATCGCCGCACGTCGGAAACGCACGTAACCTAGTGGCCCGTCGTGCTCAGAAAATAGTCCAATACCTGCTCAACTTCGAAGGAAATTGGCGGTCCCGCAGCCCGGCATCTAGTTGGCCGCGGCGATTCGGGTGGGTCGGATGGGTCGGGCGACCACAATACCTTCAACGAGCCGGTTGCCGACGACGTAGTCTCGCAGGCTCGGTGTGACCATGACCTCGCCGTTTGCCGACGATGCATGGAGCAGTCCGATGGATCCGTCAGCGTTGCGGTACGCGAAGCCCGAATGCGAAACGTCGAGCCCGCGGGCGATGGTTGCGGTCGAGACAATGTCACCGGGCTTGATCAGGTCAAGCGCAGGCCGCATCAGATCCTGCGGGATGTAGTACTGTGGAATGGTTGCAAGCCTCGCCTCCATCTCAACGATCTCCTGATGAAGCGAGTCGTCCGTGGCAAGCCGGCGATAGAGTCTCCGGTGCTTCGACATGATGTTGAGCGTCTTCGAGCGACCGACCCCGCCAAGCTCCTCGGTTACATCACGAACGTTGCCGCGGATCTGGTTGTCGTGCAGCCAGTCCGAGAAGTAGTGCAGACGCGACGCGTAACCGTTCATCTCACCGCCACGGTATCGCAACGTTTCAAGCCGACGAACGAATCCGGAACCCGAGTAGTCGCGAGACGCGACTCCTTCAGAGAGCGCCAGCACCGTTTCGACGAAGAGAACGCAATCGAACTTCCTGAACGACACAACCAGCTGCTCCTCGTCTGCCGCATCGAGCATCCCGCCGACGTAGGTAGATCCGACAAACCGTTCGCCGACCCACTGGACGATTGAGTCGATCGGCATCAAGTAGACCCTTCTCGCATCCGCTAGCTGCATCAGATTTTCGAACGAGCGGACTTCGAGGGAATCGAGGTCCGGCATCGTCTCAGCGATTGACAGCGGGCGAGGCGTCACGTCGACAGCGATGGTGCGAGCGATTGTCGAGTCCGGAATTGTCCCGGCGTCCTCCGACGGCACCGAAAGGATGCTTCCCGCGAGAGACGCATAACCGCCGAGCTGCGAGCCGCCGTAATAGCAGCTGAATCCGCCCGACAGAATCAGGAGGAGCGCGGCTATGGTCATCGACTTCTTCAGCGTGCTCATGGCCCGGAAGCTGGACGTGAGGAGAGCGGGTTGGGAATATCGGAGCGGCGGCAGGTTCACACAGAGGTGAACGCCGAATTCTCCCAAATTCGGGAAAAACATGGACCTCTGCTTGGCCATTGCTTCCTGCGGGAAAAGCCGGTCGGCACCGGGCGCTCCGTGAACGGCGGATCGGCGTCTCGCACCGTAGCGGGCAGTATTGGTGCCAATCGCACCGGCTACGGCGATTTGCAAATCCGGATCCCTTATTTATATTCAGTCTAAATAACGAATCGAGGCCATATGTTCGTCGCAATCAACTACATCTCGTGCTCTGAATCGTACCGCGAACGATTCGAAGAGCTCTTCGGAACGCGGGCCCACGCGATCGACAAGATGCCCGGATTCAAGGAGATGTTTGTGCTCCGGCCGAACACCGAAGAGGGCGACTATCTGATTGTGAGCCACTGGGACTCCGAGGAGTCGTTCTCGTCGTGGACGAAGTCTGAAGCGTTCATCGAAGGTCACAAGCGCGGCTTTGCAGACATACGCGAGGCAAAAGCCCAGGGCAAGGAGCCTCCGATGCACTCACGATTTGTGACGTACGATGTTATTTCCCGCTGAATCGGCTGCCGACGCCGACGCCGGCGAGGGCGCGGCAGCTGGGCCCTCCGAACGGCGGACCGGGACTCGACACGGCGCGAACGTTGCGAAGAAGCTCGGCGCAGGCGCGTTCATCTTTTTTCTTGCCAAAGGGCTCCTGTGGCTGGCGGTTGGCGCCGTCGGCTTTGTTGTGTCTTGTGGCTGACGACCGGCGCGACACGTCGCCGCAGAATGATCGGTTTTCAGGATTCTACCGTCTCTTTCGGCGTTCCTCCCCGCGCCAATCGCAGTCCCGCCGCTATCAGGAAGACAACGCCGAGTATCGTGACGATCGATGACCCGGCAGGGAAGTCAAAACGCACGGAGAAGTAGAGTCCCAGAAAACTCCCGACGACGCTCAGCAAGGGGGCAAGCACCACTACGACCGAACGCTTGCGCGAAAGAAGGATCGCCGCCACCGGTGGCACGACGATGTACGAGAATACCGGAATGACGCCCCCGGCGCGGACTGCCAGCACAATGGCCAGACCGATCGAAAGGTAGAACAGAAAATTCCACAGGTCGAAGATGCCGATGTCGTCAACATCGTGCCCGGCAAACTTGTCCGTCAGCTCGAAAAACTTCTTGCGGAAGATGAAATGAGCGATGCCGATGATGCCGAACGTCACGCACATCGCGACAATCTGCGATTCGGTTACGGTGAAAAGACTCCCGAACAGCACTTCCGAAATATCTGATTCGCCGTGAGCGGATTTCGAGATCAGCAGCACTGTCACGGCGGAGGCGAACGCGTAGATGATGCCAATTATGGCCTCCTGCTTCAGTCGCTTGTCGGTTACCTTGATGAACGAGAGCAGGAAGGCGCCAACCAGCGTGAACACGACGGCGACAGGCGTCGGGTCCCACTCAAAGAAGCCGGCAACGGCAACGCCGAGCATCGAGATCTGCCCGAGAGCCAGATCGACGAACACGATCCCGCGCGCAACGACGTGCACACCCAGGTAAGCGAGCAGGAGGCCCATCACGACGGATACGATGAGGGCGTAGAGGATGAAACTCTGAGAGAAGAGGTCGATCATTGTGCCTTGCTGAATGCCTGGATGAGGTGGTCTACGTTGTAGTCGAAGAGATCGTAGTAGCTCTTGATGTCCTTGAAAGCGCCAACCGATGATGCGAGTGTAACAACCTGCGCGTCCGTCCTGCGTGCTACGAGCTCCGCAGAATCCGGCCTGTAGTACGGCGCGATAATGATGACGTGTATATCCTGCGCCTTCATCAGCCCGATGATCTTGGCAAGCTGCGACGGGGTTGGCGGAATCCCCGGCTTTGGCTCGAGAAAGTCGACGATGTCGAGTCCGATATGCTGTTCGAAGTACGGCCACTGATTGTGATAGGCAATCACCTTCGTATTCTTGAACGGGCTCATCTTCTCTTCCCATCCCTTGATGTGCTCACTCAGTTCCGTTTCAAACTTCTGCAGGTTTGCGTCAAAGTAGGCGGCATCCTGCGGCCGCAGCCGCACAAGTCCGTCGCGGATATTGCGTGCGATGATCTTGCCGTTCTCCGGATCCATCCAGTAGTGCGGATTGCCATACGCGTGAATGTCGCCCTGCTCTCGCGACACGCTGGTCGGGACTTCCAACAGCGGAATATTCACCGATGCGTCGACGTAGCCCGGTGCACCCTTCAGGATTTTGTCGTTTCGGGCACTGTTGAGCAGCGGCGGCACCCATCCCGCCTCCAGGTCAAGACCGACCGTCACAAACATGTCTGCTCGTGACAGCTTGACGATGTAGCTCGGTTTCGGGTCGACGAAGTGCGGGTCCTGATATCCGGTTGCGATCGCGAAGGCATCTACGCGGTCACCACCGACGGTTTCGGCTATCCACGCGAGGTCGGGAAGCGTCGTTACGACACTGACCTTCTTCTGTGCATCGGCGGTAGGAATCACAAGAAGTGCAATCGCCGCCATCACAAGTATTCGTTTCATCGTTTTTCCTGGTCGTTCATTCTGAAATTATTCTGCTCGCATCAAGCGCGATTCGGGAGCCTCTAGTACTCGTGCGCCCCGTGTGCGCCGATCACAAAGACTGCCCTGAATAGAACCTGGAGATTGCGATCCATCTCGGCGGCAGCGGTAGATTTGACACCGAGCTCCAACTTTTGAAACTCGGTTGCTTCCCAGCGGGCGGTGGCAGAGAAGGCCGTCTCGTTCCAGTTCGGGTCATCCGGCAGATCGGAGTAGTCGAAACGTCCGACAACGCCCCACCGTCGTGCGACCTTGGCGTTGGCGAGTGCGAACATTCCCCATGTGTCGACCGCGTCGCCCACATCCACGTTCATGCGACTGAAGAAGGACTCTGCCTGCAGTTCGACCGCCCGATACGTATTGAAGCGGAGCGGTTTCCACTTGTACGTGACATCGACGCCTCCGAGCAGCGTGCTTTCACCCGTCTGATTCGGTCCGGCCGCTCCACTGAAGCCGAGCTCGAGTGTCGCGTTTTCGCTGAGATCCCAGAAGTTTTTCAGGTGCGCGACATAGAGGAACTTGTTCGATTCCTGCACCGAGAAGCTCTCTGACTCCCCGGGCCCGCGTGTTGCCTCAACGGTAATATCCTGGTAGAAACGGGAATTGGGAACGAGCCAACTCAACGACACACCCTGGTCGTTGAGTCCCTCGTCGCCGAGATAATTCACGTACACCGACGGCGTGTCAATAAACGGCAACGAGTGTGGATGCTTTCGATTCAGCTTTCCGAAGACACTTCTGAACTTTCCGGCTCGGGCCTGCAGCCGATGCGGAAGGGAAAGCGTTGTCAGGTATGCCTCCTCGATCTCGAAGGTGAACTCGCCGTCGCCTGCGTGGGCGGCCGAAATGTAGACGTCGGCACGGGCATACGGATCGACGACGGCCTGAAGCGCTGTCTCGACCTCGTGCAACTCCGTGTCGAGTGTGCGACGTGCGTCGGATGTGTACGAAGCCCTGAAGTCGCCGATCACGGAAATGTTCGGGTTCAGATTCGGCGTGTTGCGAACCGCTGTTCCCGGACGCTGCGACGTCGATTCCAACGCAGCATCGGAAGC
>JAGQWL010000053.1 GCA_020437385.1 Bacteroidota bacterium | reverse complement strand
GCGTTGATCAGGTTGTTAAAGCGGATCACTGTTGTCAGCGGGTTCATCGGCATGGCACGCTCCCCGAATCTGCTAGTTTAGTACTCCACCACCTGCCGACCCGAACGCAGGGTCGTCCGCGATCCGTTCCAGAGAAACGTCCCGGTCAGCCCTTCCGGCAGCTCGATCTGCGCACGGATGCCTGCCGCACCCTTCCGCTCAACCAACACGTGGATGTCGCCGCGCTCATGCGGCACGAGTCCCTCCGCACGTTGCAACGGACCCAGGGCGGGCGCGATCTCGACGGTCGCGAATCCCGGCGCCGACGGACGAATCCCCAGCACCGTCGCCAACAGTCCGTAGTTCGGATGGGCCGCCCAGGCGTGTGAATCGGTTCGCGTCGGCTCGGGCTTCTCCGGCGTTGTCGTCAGCCCCAGCGCGAGCATTTCCCTCCATGGCTCGAGCTGCTCCACGTATCGGTTCGCCATCCCCACTTTTCGCAGCGCTTCCAGCACGTAGAAACTGTAGTAGTACGTGGCCTGCGTGAGCGACGTATCAGACAGCACCCGCTCCATTACCGCCGGCTGCTCGGCCACAGGAATCGCATCGGTCAGGAGCGCCATCACGTTTGTCTGCTGGCTGAACGTTTCAGATTCAGGTGCGTCGCGAAACAATCCACGATCGGCAACCCACGTCTGCGCCCGCGTACGCTCAATCACCTCGGCGGCAAGAGAGCGGTACCGTGCCGCTGCATCGGCAAGGCCCATCCCATCCTCCATCTCCGCCGCACGCTGAAGCGCGTAGACGTATTGCAACGAAATCATCGTTGAATGACCATCCTTCGCACCCGGCGGATTTCCTCCCGGCCACGCCCAATCCACGAACGGCCACCACGGGAGCGGCGACAGCATCCCCGTGTCATCCACGTACTGCTCAAACCAGGCAAGAACGCCGCGAACGCCCGGCAACAAGCGGCGCACAAACGCCTCGTCACTTCGATACATCCAGTAGTCGTTCACCATCGCGACGTACAGCAGCGAGAACGTCGGTATGTACTGCCCGAGGTCCGACGGATAACGACTGTTCGTGATTCCTTCCGGTATGCGCGACAAATCGAAGTGCGTGATCGCCTGCCGCATCAGCCTGTCATCGCCGCTCATGTAAAGCGTCATCAACGCCTGGATGCGCGTGTCGCCGATGTACTGAAGCTGCTCGTAATACGGCGTATCAAAAAACGTCTCCCAGGCGCACAGTCTCGCACCGCGCCAGTTCATCTCCCACATGTCGTCGATCCACGGCTGATCCGCCGCAAACCGCGCCTTCAATTCAAACGGATAGCCGGTGAAGCGACCGTGCAGATCACGGATGCGAAGCGGTTCATCCGCCGTGACGACATCAACCTGAACGTAACGGTACGTTCGAAACCACAGCGTCTCAAACACGCGATCGTTACCTCCATCCAGCCGAAACACATCGTGTATTCCCTTCACCGACTTGCCTTCGATCTCGTTCCGATTACCCTTCTGTCCGGCACTGTCTTTTGTCGCTTCGGCATACGTGAGCGTGATCGTCGCATCCCTGCCACCGCTGGTTTCGAGAATCGCATACGCATTCGTCAGATGTCCCTGGTCGAGCAGCAGCGAAGCCGTCGCGTTCGCCGGTACGACGAGATCCCCTGAACCCGCGAGGAATCGACCGTCCGTTGCGACTCGCAGTGGCTGTCCGCGTGAGTCCTTCCCGCTCGCACGACGCACCGACAAAAAGCGAACGACGTGTTCATCCATCTGCGGAATCGTCCGCTCGACGAGCTGCCACCATCCCGCCTGTCCGGCCGAGTGGGAACCGCGGGGCTGCGCAATCTCCGCACCCCAGCCCTCCTGACTCAGCGCGTGTGGCCAATCCGAGGCATCAAAATCCGCGGACTTCCATCCCCACGGATACTTGACGGCATCCATGTCTTCGCCGGGAGGGGAAGCGTAATAACCCTGAACATCCGCCCACGTCACCGGAATCGGATTGTAGGCATCGTCGGACCAGACCTTCCACGACGCATCCGTTGTGACGGCTGCTTCGGCCGGGCTGCTCGCCTGCATCAGAAATCCCGTCCGGTGAGAGTGCTGCGCCACGGGCCGCTGGTCGCCCCAGTTCCAGACGAGCGCGGCCAGCACGTTGTCGCCACGACGAAGGAACGGCGCGAGATCAACAGTCTCGTACCGCCAGTGCATGACATCCGATCGCTGCGGACCGGACGAGACGGACGCTCCGTTCACATAAAGCCGATACCGGTTATCCGCCGAAACGTGGACGACAAACGAATCGGGGACCCTGTCGAGCGACAGTACGCGTCGGAAATGATACACGCCATAGGCCTGCAGATCGACATCGGGCGGCGCGATCCAGACGGCGCGCGGCGCACCGCCGAACGCCTTCGCAGGCTGCCCGAAGGCAGAGCCGGGATTGGGGACGGCGATGAGAGCGACGAGAAGCGAAAGAAGCGTGCGAGGCGATGGATTCATGCCGGACTCCGTGTCGAACGAGTGACACGGTGAATATACCGACCGGCGATTCCGGACAAAATCTCCGCGACTGCTCTAGCGGGCGATCACGAAACTGCGAACAGTTCTCGTGCCGTTTCGCGACCACAGAACCAGACTGTAGATACCGCTTCGGAGTTCGCTCACGTCGAGCGCGCACGATTGCGCGGCACACGTGGTGTTGACGACTCGGCGACCGATCAGATCGAATGCACTTGCCGAGACCGGTAGTTGATCTGCACCGACCTCGATCCGCAGGTGATTAACGGCGGGATTGGGATACACCGAGGCAGCGATGGCGGGCGCCGCAGGATCCTGTTCGGTCCCCACAAATTCCGCCGGGCTTCCGTACTCCACATCGCCGAGTTTCAGGTAGGAGAACGTGATGGTGCCGTCGAAACCGTCGCCCGGCTGATCCAGGGGGCCGATTCCATGGTAATAGACCGGCTCAACCGCTCCCACGGTTTCCGGATCGTGCTTCCACGCGGCAAAGAGCGCAACGTCCAGCCCGACCATGATTGTCTCGGATGACTCATTGTAGCCACCGGTAAAGGTTGCCGGTTGTGGGTCCGACGTACCAGCATCGCACTGAACCTCCTCGCCAAAATCGCCGGACAAGTCACAGGTGAGATCACGCTCTACTCCCGCATCCAAGTCCTTGGCAAGCACGCGGTGAAATGCGTCATCGTATCGGATCAGCAGGGAGTCATCACCAACGATGGGTTCCCCAAATTCAACGCCTTCAACATGGATGGACTGCACAAACCAGACAACGCCGCTGATCGTCGTATCGGATTCGATGCGTCGACGGATTACCGTTTGTTGAAACGAACCGTCGACAGCGGTCTCCCACGTATTTCCGATTTCGAGCGGATAGTAGCCGCGCCAATCGAGCGTGTCCGGCTCAGTGTCCTGCGCGACCGTTGGCCGAGCCATCAGCAGCGACACAAGACACAGAGCAGTAGGGAACGTTAGAGAGCGCATTCGTCCTGTGCGGAAGAGCGGAGGGTCAGTGGATGCTGCTTCAAGGTGCGTCACGCGGACCAGACAAGCAAGAATTTGTCCGATTCAACCTGCAGGTGCACCAACTTGAATCGTCAAGTTATTTGACAAATAACGGGGCGTTGCCAAAACGCAACAATCCGCCATTCGACAACCCTGGTCACACTCGCCTAAGCACGGAATCGTCGCACGGCGGATCCGACCGCCGGCCGCGTTGATCCCGGATATCGAATACGTCACCGATAGACGTCAACGCGGAGAACGAATTGTGGCCTTGGCAGTAGACTTCGTTTGACCGATACTTCAGCCGCAGACAACAACCAAATTTTCAGAAGTGATGATAGTGATCCGCGACACAGCGACCGCAGTATCCCGAGCCAGATCCGCGTTGTGGGTCACCCTGCTGATCGCGGGCTCAGCAGTTGGCCTGGCCTCTTGCGATAGTGAGTCGAGCCCGGTCGACGAATCGCTTTTGCTCTCCTGGTCTCCTCCGGAGACGAGTCGCGAAATTTATGTATCGAATGTTCCGCAGGAGCAGACGATCAATCTTCTCGACGAGATCGATTACAGACTCATCCTGCCGAACACGCCGCTCACGCATCGCCTGATTGTCCGCGGCGGTCGGGACATTGTTGTTATTGGTGGCGCCTTCAAGCTGAAGGGCTATTCGGATCTCGTGACCAACAAGGCGGCGCTATCGTTCCAGGCCGGCGAACGCAGTGCGGATGGTCGGATCGTACACATCGAGGGCATTTACTTTGATATGTCCGATGCGAGAGACCGCGACGCACTGGCATTGGCCGACCAGAATGCAATTTTCCACGTCCAGAATGTTCGGTTCGAGAACGTCAATGGCGACCATCTCGGTTTGCATCCGGACGCAATCGAGAACTGGGGCGGCGCCAAGGAAATACGCGTCTCGAAGGCGACGGTCATCACAGATCATCAGGGCTTCTTCATCGCGCCGTTGCAGCCGTCTCACACGGACCCGATCGAATACGTCGAACTTCGAGAAATCGACTTTCGGCGCAATGACGGTGTATACGGAAGTTATCCGAATCACAAGTGCCCAATCTATGTGTGGTTTGTCGGTCTGCAGCCTGAAAAATGCGAGACCTACACGCGTGGAGTCAGGTTCAAGGACGTGTACGCGACGCACGCGGAAAACTGCTGGGACTTCGGGATGAACGACGTGAAGCCCACGACGCAGGAAACGTCAGGGTGCGCCGCCGTGCTGGACTCGTCCGGTACCGAGATGAGCTGGCCGACGTTGCCCGTAGAGGGTTCGGTCAAGCAGGGTCCTCCTCCCGGCGGAGAGTTTGTTCCTTTCGGAGCGGTCGGGATCGGATACAAGTCGCCCGGGTACATCAAGACGCAAGCGAAAGACTGACGGAGGGGCAGAATGGTTACGGGCGAGACAGGAGCCGCTTGATCAGGCGCCT
>JAGQWL010000386.1 GCA_020437385.1 Bacteroidota bacterium | reverse complement strand
GAGCGCCACAAGTTCGTGTACGAGCGCGAAGTAAGTGGCCTGCGGTTGATGTTGTGGGGGTTCTTCCTGAAGGTGGTGCTCGCTGACCGGCTCGCGATCGCGGTAGCCGAGGTGTACAATCATGCGGGGGAATATTCGGGCCTCCCAGTGATTTTCGCGACCTACCTTTTCGCGTTTCAGATCTACGGCGACTTCGCCGGCTACAGTCTCATCGCGATCGGCTCAGCTCGCGTCATGGGATTTGACCTGATGTGGAATTTCCACACGCCGTACTTCTCACAGTCGATCAGTGAGTTCTGGCGTCGATGGCACATCAGCCTGTCAACATGGTTTCGGGACTATCTGTACATCCCGCTCGGAGGGAATCGAACCTCCCGGGCTCGCTGGCTGACAAATATCATGATCGTGTTTCTTGTCAGCGGACTCTGGCATGGGGCCGCGTGGACGTTCGTGATATGGGGAGCCCTGCATGGCACCTACCTCGTACTGGGCGCTATGACCTACGAACGCCGCGAAAAACTCTGGAACCGGCTCGCAGCAGAAAGTGGCGCGACCGAGCCGTCTGTTCGTAGCGCTGGTCCGGCACTGCCGCAAATGTCAACGGTGAAAGCGACCTGGCGGATCGTTTGCACCTTCCACCTGGTGCTGTTTGCCTGGGTCTTCTTCCGTGCGTCTTCGTTCGCCGAGGCAACAAGCCTTATATCAAGTGCCTTCGTGCATTCGCCACAACCTGGAACGGGATGGTTCGGCCCGCTTTCGGCCACCATCGGCATGTACAATGTTGCGGTGTCGATCTTCGTCGTCGGCGTGGTGCTCCTCGTGGATGCCGCCACCAAGGACGGCGACGTCGATCGCTGGCTTGGCGCGCACACGACGGCCTCCCGATGGGCATTCTACCTGGCAATGCTCTGCGCATTTACGCTCCTGGGTGTATACGGTGAGGCCCAGTTCATCTATTTCCAGTTCTAGCCGATGACGCGAGTCGCTCTGAAAATATTGCTGCTCGTTGTCGTCTTCGTTGGCGGAGGCGAAGTGGCAGTTCGAACCGTGCTCAACCCACTCTTTGATGGCACGAACCGGCTGGAGGATTTCTATCTCAACGCAGACCGAGAAGCAGCTAATGGTCCCGTCGATGTGGTGTTCGTTGGCTCCTCGCGTGTCGCCGCTTCCATCGCGCCGGACGTTGTTGGCGGGTACCTTTCCGACTCGCTAGGCACTCGCGTGAAGGTCATCAGTGCCGGAAAAGGGTACTCAACGCTGATGCTTCACTATTTCGGACTGCAGCGACTCTATCGTGATCATCCCGACAACATGCAGGGCGCTCTCGTACTGATCGAGGCGCCGGGCGGCGTTCCGGTTTACCTCGAATGGTCGGACAAGTGGGTGACGGATACCTGGCCGACGCTGATGGGGCCGCTTCTTACACGCGACAACGTTGGTCCCTTCCTGCGCGAGTCGCCGAATACTTTTCGTGCAAAGATCTACGCGTTGGCGGCGGATCCGCTGCGCGTTGTTCGTTATGCCCGATACCTGCAGCCGACGCTCGAATCGAAGTTCAACAATCGGTTTGACAGCGCGGTGGCCCCGGAGGCCGATGCCGATCTCGCCGGGGAGGGCGGCATCCGGACGGACAGTGCCGGAGTGGCGCTCGTCAGAGAAGAGGTGTTGGCAGGCACCGACCACAAAGCAGTGCGTGATTCATGGAATTGGGACAACTCTGTCCTGGCGGACATCGTGAAGCTTGTTCGATCGCACGGTGGTGAAGTCGCGTTCTTTGAAATGCCGGTAAGTTCCTACTGGACGGCCGGCTACCCGCCGGGGAGGCGAGAATTGGAAGCCACGAGCTTCCATGAATGGGCGGGTCGGAATCAACTCGATTACGAGTCATTCCCCACTTTTCAAACGACCGACGATGACTTTCCGGATCTCATGCATATGCGGAAGTCCATGAGGGACGACTACTCGAGATCCGTCGCCGAGCGACTCATCTCTTCCGGATTACTCCCGCACTGAAAGCCGACTTCACCGAGAGGTCACTTCGAATTCCGGAATGGCGCCGCGGTCGTGCACGAGTAGGTCGACAACCGAGTTGTCCTTCAGGATGCTTACGCGCCAATCCGTACCGGTTCGTTCGATCGAGATTTGAGGATCATGCTCGCCGATCATCAGGGGTAGCGCGACCGTGATGTTCAGCACCTCGGCCGATGCGGTTTCGGTCGTCACCTCGGCAAAACGAAACGGCTCGTCGCGACGATCGCTTTCGAAGAGCCCGGCACCAAGCACCCGACCGGCGTTTCCGTCGACTGCCACGTAGAGCCGCGCCCGCGGGCGCTCAATGGCAAACGAACCCTCGCCGATCTTCAGTTCACCGTTACCGTCGGTGTTCTCCACCTGCCAGCGGGTGGACACAATGGACGCGCTGCCCTTCTTCACGACCTTATCCAGAATAACTGCGGCCGGATAATCCGGAAACGAGATCACAGACCTCGTAACGGACGCAACATCCGGCGTCAGCAGTTGATAGGCCTGCGTCGCGTCACTGGTCCAGAAATGGTATCCGTCCCGCTGACCAGCACGAACGATGGTCGCGTGAGACTTTGACTCATTGGTACCCTCCTCACCATTATGATACTGGACACCGACGCCGTCGATCAGAACACCATTATGGCCGAGCGCTCCGCGCATGATCCATTCGTCTTCCTGACCCCAGTATGAAAGTCTGATCGGATCGGCGATCAGGATTTCGCCGTAGGTCTTGAGCTGGATACTGTTCCGATCGCCGTGTTCGTGATTCATCGGTCCGCCGCTTCGCATCCCGATCACGTAGTCGTTACGACCAAAGCCGCTTCGAGAAACAATCCAGTCGAGGTCCAGCTCGACGAAGTTTGCCTCCGGCCCGGGTGCCTGCGCGCGAACCGTCGGATCGAAATACAGGAGCGAGAGCGGATCATGCTCCGAATAGTTTTCAGCGATGAATTGCGCCTGGCCGTCGCGGGCGTTGCGCGCGACCCAGAAGCCGGTTGCGGAACTGAGTGATCGCCCTGAATCGCCGAAGTTGATGCTGCCGTGCGGATAGAGGTCGCTCGGCAGGTACAGCGTCAGGACGTAATCCATCATTCCCTGGAAGTTTGCGGAATCGAAGTAGTCGATGCCCCAGTGGCGCTTCGCCGCCTCCATGGCCGGGACCTCGTAGCTCATCGCGTAGTTCAGGTACGCAACCGCTTCGTCGTAGCTTCCGTCGTCCTTCAACAGTCCGTTGAAGAAGCTGATGCTTTCGGTAACCATCTGCTTCCATTCGCGCGTCCGTTTGTCATGTCCTTCGAGAACGATCGTACCGAGCGTAAGCCCTCCGTTGATGATTGCGCGGAAGTTGTTGTGCGAAAGGATGTGCGGCCATCGCGACATGTCGAGGTTGTAGCGCGGAGTCGGCGGCGCATACGGAGCGAAGCTCCAACCCTCAACGGTGTCCGGAAACTTGAAGCCATGCAGCGACCGGTAGAGCGGGACGCAACCCTTCTCGGCAATCGCGTTGCGGAGTTTTTCGCGCTCCGCGTCCGTCATCAGATCGTACAGCCAGTCATACGCAACGGATGCCCACATGGTAAGGCGACCCGCTTTCAGGAAGCCAAGCCGCTGATCCCCGTCCGTGAAGTCGTTCCAGTATTCCTGGTCGGCAAGTGCGAGAGCGGCCTCCTTGGCCGACTGGCCCCTCGCCGGATCTTCCGTAATCACATAGATGAAGGCCTCGCGGAAAAGGTTATTGTCCGCCGAGAAATCCATGGCCTGCAGTTCCGCCCACCACGTCGAAAAGAGGGGATCCGCGGCGTTGGCCCGCATTCGAACGATGTCGTCTTCGGAAAAAAGGAGGCCGACATGTGGGCGAACCTGTGCAACCGACAGTTGCGGCAGGAGCGATGCGAGAAGGAGGGGTACGACGAGAGCGAGTCGCGGATGTCTGGGCATTTGCAGCGTTGGCTTCGTGATGATGCATCAGGATAAAAATATCGCATCAGTTTCGCGTCGAAAGATGCACATATTTGGCTCCAATCTTGTCAAAATCATTGATTGGGGCCTTCTTCAGTTCAGCTATGGAACGTAGAAGGAGCGCGGGAGCGAGGGCGCAGCCGGGCCGGTAGTGACACCTCACTGTAACACGACCAGGCTCGACCCGTATAGCGACTGTCACCCATAAGTTCGGCGATGCATCGGCCCGTCGACTAAACCCACGCATCAGCCACTCGCACACACGCATGAAGCGCACAGGCAAAATTGTTCTTTCGCTCGTCGTCCTGGCGGCCATACTCGGAATTACCTACGTGGTCGTGAACAAAGACAAGGGCAAGGAAGGCGAAGAGATTCCAACAGTGACCGTCGAGAAGGGCGACATCGTCGACAAGGCTCTGGCGGTCGGTACGATTGAACCGCGCGTCGAAGTCGGCGTCAAGTCGCAGTTCTCGGGCGTCGTCAAGAAGCAGTTCGCCGATGTCGGCTCCTTTGTGAAAGCCGGGGCACCGCTCCTGGAAATCCAGCCGACTCCAACACCCAAAGAGCTGGTGGATGCGGAGCGACTCATCGAAATGCGTGAGCTCGAGGTTCGCAACCTGAAGGCCGAGTACGAACGCCAGAAGGCGTTGTACGACAAGCAGCTCATCGCCAGCCAGGAGTTCGATCGCTCCGAGCGAAGTTATCGAGAGGCAGAGCTCCAGGTGCGGATGGCCAAGGAATCGCTTGAGCTGCTCAGGAAGGGGCAGGTGGCGACGGATAAAGGTGTCTTCGAGTCGATTGTGCGCGCTCCGATCACGGGATGGATCCTCGACAAGAAGGTTGAGATCGGGGACAACATCGTGCCGCTTACTTCCTATCAGGAGGGCACGGTCCTGATGACGATGGCAAACATGGACGATCTGATTTTCCGCGGCACGGTTGATGAGATTGACGTGGGCCGGCTCGACGAGGGCATGCCGTGTGAGATCAAGGTAGGTGCGCTGCCCAACGCGAATGTGGAGGCGGTGTTGTCGAAGATCTGGCTGAAGGCCGAGAAGGAGGAGAACTCGACGGTCTTCCCGGTCGAGCTGGAGATCGCGCGGGCGACGGAGAAGGATCCTGCACATCCGGAGGCCGACCCGCTACCCGTTACGTTGCGGGCGGGCTACTCGGCAAATGCCGAGATCATCATCGAGAAACGCGAACAGGTACTGCTGATACCCGAACGCGTCATTGAATTTGCAGGTGACACGGCACGCGTGAACGTGGTGCTTGCGGACAACTCGATTGAGGAGCGGATTATCGAGACGGGTTTGAGCGACGCGATCCGGATCGAGGTGGTCTCGGGGCTGGACCTCGGGGCCAAGGTGCGGGAGAAGCCGCCTAAGGAGATTGAGTAGGGGCATGGGGGACGCTCGCTTCGCTCGCGAAGTGAGCAGTTATCAGTGACCAGTAATCAGAATGGCTAGGTCGTTGCTGAGCTGATGACTCGCAACCGAAAATCCGAATATGACTCACCATCAACTGCTCACTGCTTACTGATCACTGATAACTGATCACTGATAACTGATCACTGATAACTGATCACTTAAAACCGGCAACTTCCGTTGCGTCTCGCTTCAACCATATCGCAATTCCTACAGGACATCCGGACGCAGAAGCTCCGGACGACGCTCACCATCATGGGCATCACCTGGGGCACGGTGTCAGTAGTTGTTTTGCTGGCCTTTGGCGTCGGACTTGAGAAGCAGTCAAGGGTCAACATGCACGGGATGGGCGACGGGATCGTTGTCATGTTCGGTGGTCGGACGACGAAGCCGTTTGAGGGTTTTCCGGATGGGCGGCCGATTCGGCTGCGCGAGGACGATGCCGTAGTGCTGGAAAAAGAGATCCCGGACATCGGCCAGATTTCACCCGAGTACACCGAGCGGAGCACACCGGTGCGAAATGGCAAAGCCGTCACGACACCGGCAATTACAGGAATCTGGCCGGTCTACGCGGACATGCGCAACATCATCGCGGAGCCCGGCGGACGCTTTGTGAACGACCTTGACATGCAGCATCGACGGCGCGTGGTGCTCATCGGCGATCAGATCAAGCGACTCTTGTTTGCGGATTCGTCGGCCGTCGGCCGGCAGATCATGGTTGGTGAGACGCCCTTCATCGTCATCGGTGTGATGCGGGAGAAGACGCAGAATTCTTCCTACAATTCACGCGACTCCGAACGCATCTTCATGCCTTCCAGCACCTACCGGTCGATGTTCGGCGATCGTTACATCAACAACATCGTGTACCGCCCGGTCGAGCCTGAACTGGCTTCGAGCATCGAACGACGGGTTTACGAGGTGATGGGCCGGCGAAACCGTTTTGATCCGACGGACGATGATGCGATCGGACTCTGGGATACGAACGAGGCGGACAAGTTCATGCGCGCGTTTTTCCGGGGTTTCAACATTTTCATGGCGATCATCGGCAGCTTCACGTTGACGGTCGGAGGGATCGGGGTTGCGAACATCATGTACGTGGTCGTACGCGAACGCACCAAGGAAATCGGGGTGAAACGTTCGGTCGGCGCGCGGAAGGGCGACATCCTGAGGCAATTCTTCATCGAGACCTTCCTGATCGTGGCGATAGGCGCGGCCATCGGATTCACGATTGCGCTCGGCTTGATCAAGGCGCTGTCCTTTCTACCAATCAAGGACTTTGTTGGTACGCCTCAGCTGTCACCCACGGTTGCAATCGTGACGATGGTGCTGCTCGCCTTGATTGCGGTCCTGGCAGGATTTTTCCCCGCGCGAAAGGCGTCGCGGTTGGATCCTGTGGAATGTCTACGGATGTAAACGATGTGGAAAATTCTACTTCAGGAATTCTGGAATGACCTGCGCACGCAGAAGACGCGCGCCTTCCTGACGATGTTCGCCATATCGTGGGGTACTGTTTCCGTCGTGCTACTGCTTGCCTTTGGTGAGGGGCTTGGTCAGACGATGCAGCGTGGGCTTCTTAATGCCGGCAACCGCATCTTCCAGGTCTACGGTGGCGAGACCAGTATTCCGTTTCAGGGACTCGACAAGGGCCGACGGATTCGCCTGCGGAAGGACGATCTGCAGGTACTCCGCCAGTCAATTCCGGAAATCGAACTGGCCAGTGTGTCGTACGGTCGATGGGGTGTGGCCCTCCAGGTGGGGACGAACAAAACCAACACGTACATGGAAGGCGTCGGTCCTGAGTTTGAGGAGATGCGTCGGATGTATCCGGTGATGGGCGGCCGCTTCCTGAACGAACAGGATATCCAGCACAAACGTCGCGTTCTCTTCCTTGGCGATGAGATCGCCGGACGTCTCTTCCCCGATGGCGAACCGGTCGGAAAGCAGGTGATGCTTGATGGCCTTCCGTTTACCGTGATCGGCGTCATGCAGTCCAAGCTGCAAACCAGCATGAACAACGGGCCGGACGCCAACCGCGCGATTATTCCCTCGACCACCTTCGAAACGATCTACGGTCACAAGTACGTCAACCATTTTGTCCTGCGGCCGCGAAGTGTCGAAGAGGCGCCGGCGCTCAAGAGCAAGCTTTATGAGGTCCTTGGGCGAAAATACAAGTTCGATCCGTCGGACGAACGCGCGATCGGAGTCTGGGACTTCATCGAGAACGAAAAGGAAGGCGCAAAGGTGTTTCTCGGCATCGAGATCTTCCTGGGCGTGATTGGAGGGTTTACGCTGCTGCTTGCGGGAGTGGGTGTGGCCAACATCATGTATGTTACCGTCAAGGAGCGCACGAACGAGTTCGGCGTAAAACTCGCGCTGGGAGCACGAAAGCATCACATCAAACTACAGGTGATCTTTGAGTCGCTGCTTATCGCGCTCACCGGTGGAATTGCGGGCCTGCTTTTTTCCTGGGCGGTTGTTTCCGGAGCCCAGCGGCTACCGAAGGAGGGTGCGATGGAGTTTCTGTCCAACCCTGTCATCTCGGTGCCGATCTCAGTTGTGACGGTCGGCATCCTGCTGCTCATCGGTCTTGTTGCCGGCTTCTTCCCGGCACGCCGCGCCGCCAACGTTGACCCGGTCGAGTCACTTCGTTACGAGTGACGCCGTTCCGTTTCACGCATCATACATCACGGAGAACCGCTCGGGAAACGGACCGCCGCCAAAGTCGATCTGGCCGGCCTTTCCAGGCATGCGCCGCAGGTTCTTCAATAGAACAATCTGTTTGACGATCTCCGGGACCTGAACCATCGACACGCCGTCGCCAAGACAACGGTGCTCGCCGAATCCGAGGTGGAGGTACTGGTAGTCCGGCCGATTCGTCCGAAACTTCCTCGGTCGCGCCACCTCTCTGGGATCCTCCATCGCCGACCGTGTTCCGACTACAACGACGCGTCCCTTCCGTATCAGCTTCGTCCGAAAAGTGCCCGACGCCAGGCGGTAGTCCTGATTACATTGCCGAAAAACCACGGGGTTGATCGGATTGAACCGAAGCGCTTCCCAGCAATAACGCGCGAACAAGGCTTCATCGCCATGCAAGGCCGCCTGCCGCGCCCCGTCGAGCTGTTTCGGTCGCGAAAGAAGCTCGTCAACAATTTGAATCACCGCCTGCGACGTGGTTTCGATTCCCCCGACCAGCAGCCCCATGATATTCGAAACGATGCGCCCCTCGTCCCATCCGATATGGGCCGGACATTGAGTTGACAGCATCCTCGAAACAATGTCGTTCCGCTCAGGATTTTTCCTCAACTGCTTGCGACGCTTCGGAAGCAGCTCGTTCGTGATGTACTCCCACATTTCACGTCCGGCGAGAATGCTGTCGTCGTGAACCTTTCCGGACATCGTCTGATTGTGAAACATGTCGAGCTGGGTCGCCTTCGACCACCGCATCATGGTTTCGACGTCCGGTCCCGGGAAGCCGAAGTATTTGCCGGTGAGCAGGATGGGCGCACGGCGGGTAACGCTTGCAACAAGCTCGAGCGTTCCGTCGACGGTGCCCTGTTGAATGCACTTGCTCGCGATTCGGCTTACGCGTTTTCGGATTTCCGGATGGTCCTTGTCATCGATCAGCGACCGCATGATCCCCTTGTCCCGTCGATTGTAGACCGTGTTGTCGCGCGCCAGCATGAACGGTCCGACGCTCTTGTCCATCATTGGTGCGTAGACAACTCCGAACGTGTCAGGGCGTGAAAGAACCTCCTGAACGTCCTTGAACCGCGTAACGAGGACGGGTCCGCCTTTCGGGAGGCGAAAGATTGGGATGAGCAGACGGAGGATTCCGAAGAACTGGTCGTTCTTCCACTGAATCCAGTACGCGATCTTGTCGGCAAGCGCACCCTTGGCCGGCGGTGCCGGCGGCCAGTTTGGATCGAGTGCGGAACGTGTTGAATCTGCCACGAGAACGACCTCGGTTATAACGTCTTCAGGAATTCGACGATCGCCCATCGATCCTCGACGGACAGTCGCGGTCCTATTGTTCCCGACGGAACCGTGTCCCAATTAACAGTCTCGGGGTCGAAGTCTCCGTCGAACTGATGGCCGGTATTCAGGTTACCAGGGATCGACGTATCAAGCTTGAAGCCGCCGCGGATACGGCCGCGCTTGAATCCGACCTCTTTCGGGTCGAAGTCCTTGCTTCCGAGATAGAAGGTCGCGTCCCTTTCCTCCAGCGGACTGATCATCTGGTAGAGCGTGGGTACGGATCCGTTGTGGAGGTAGGGTGCAGTGGCCCAGACGCCATCCAGCGGTCGTGCTTTGTACGCCAGTGGTGAACGGATGTCGTTCGGCCGCATTCCGTTCCATACGAACCGAAGCGAGTCGCTCAATCCAAGGTCATCGTACCCCTTTCGAACGACGTTTTCGACGATGAAAGGCAGGGCATCTCCGTAGAGCAGCATGCCGCCTTTTCCCACACCGAGCGAATCGCGAAACTTCTGTCCGACGGCGCCGACATTCACGATGCGCCCCGAGAAGTTCTTGACGAGTGTCGGGTCGGTGCCTACCTCGTAGACGTTGACAAGATTGAGGTTGAGGTATTGCAGTCCGGTGACCGAGTCCGGCGCCGTCCACACCGTCCGATTCGATTTGTCGAAGAACGGTGATCCCTCGACCGGTGCCGGCAGGTGACAGCTCTGGCAATGGCGTGCGTACAGCTCCGCCCCGCGAGCTGCCTTGGCGCGGTCGATCGAGCCGAAGATCTGCTCGGGCCATTTCGGCGATCGCAGTCCGTCAAAGGGCTCCTTGCCGCGAAGCAGCGACTCCATTTCGTGGAGGTTGTCCAGCCGCACCGTGGACCGAAAGAGCTGGTCGTCGTTCTCCGCACCTGTCATGTATGCGCGTGCAAACACACCCATCGCCTCGCCCGCGTTGCGCACCATCGGGCGCTTGATCGCGCCGTTGTACTGCACCCAGTCAAACCATGGCGTATCCCAGAGCGGCGGGTAGTTCACGGGCGCGTCACCATCAAACCAGTTGACGCCGTTGTTTTCTTCCGCAAACACAAAGTTGCCGATTCTGTCGAGTGCGTCAATGCGGCCGAAGCCGTCCATCACGTCATAATATCCGCCCTTGTCGACGCTCTTCTTGAGTTGCTGGCCCTCATCGACCAGGGCGCTCAGCTTCTCCTTCAGTTGTGCACGGTCCTCGTCGGAGTAGCCACTGGGTAATACCCGATCTGCAAAGCGATTGAAACGCGAGGGAATCTTGAGCGTGAGTCCGGCAGCAATTCCGGCGGCGAGTTCAAACTTCGTCAGATTGGTGAGTGCGGGGCCGCCGTCAACGCGCACGCCGTACCGTACGCCGTCCTTCTCGTAGTTGAGCTGAGCCGTGTGGCAGGCAGCGCAGGTGAACCCGACAACGTCCTGTGGTTCGTCAGTGTAGGTTGGCCAGCGGTAGTCGCGGTCGCGGGCGAAACCGACCGGAAGTTCATAGGGATTGTTGATCGTGTCCAACAGCACGGTCGGCCTGCCTGGCAACGTGGCCCAGTCAATGTCGACATTCTCCGGATTGTACGATCTGCGGGGATTCGGAAGAAAACCGAATCGCGAGATGTAGTCTTCATCCATCAACCGTCCCACCTCGCCGAAGAGGAAGAGGGGAATCCGTGGCTGCTCGAATGCGATCAGCCAGTCGAAGGGGATGATCAGCTCGAATGCGCCGCCCTGGGTTTCGTGGTAGTACCACTGGCGCTCATCGGCCGTCCAGTTCTGCTCGGAAAACCGTACGTCGACCGGCTCGTACTCGGGAAGCACGATCGGTCGCGTAAGCACGTAGATGTACACATGCGCCGCAACCAGCACGAATACTGGAACCAGGAGTCCTGCCAGGACCAGTCTGCGTGGGTTCAGCATGTCGTTCTCCTTCGCTTGAGGGGCATCGGGCGAGAGTCGCGAATGACGGGTCGGGTTCGCTCTCAGGAAACGTCAGAAAAGCGCGAGTTCGGGCCGCCACCAGCGAATCTGCCAGAAAATCCCAATTCAGCCCTGATTAGTCAGTAGGATTCCGACGGCGACCTTCCAGCTTCCGTCGGTCTTGCGCCACGTGTAAACGGCACTCTCGTTGTTGAATGCCTTGCCGGCCGTATCCACGCGCACCAGCTTGAACGATGTCATCACGACATCGGGCGTCAGCGTCCGTATGTGGAATCCCGAAAGTTTGTCCGTCGCGTAGTTCATGGCCTTCAGGTTCGCCATGTACGCGTTTAGAAACTTGATGAGCTCTTCGTCGGTCTCGAAAACCGTGGGTCCGCTGTCCTCGAGAAAGAACATCGGCTTCTCGAAGTAGCCAAGGACATTGGCCGGGTTGAATGTCATGAATGCCGCTGCGTAGTCCTGCAGCGTCGTGACGACGGCCTTCTTTTCAGCGGAGAGAAAGACGAAGAAGATCTTCTGGATGAGTTGCTTGATGAAGCCCATGGAGCCGGTGATTCATTCTGGGTGAGAGTTGCCGAACAGACTGGCCACGGATGGCCGACGGGTTTCGCTAGAGTGATTGCAGGATGCCGTTCGCCTCGATCAGGTCGACGGTCTCGAAGCCCTCAGTGAACGTGTCGTAGATGCAGGCCAGACGTTCACGAGCTTCAGTCGATTTGCCGCTGTCCACCAGACGTTTCGCAAGCGAGGACGTGGATCGCAGCTCGAGCATCCGGTTACCCTGTTCGCGTGCGATTTCAATCGACTGCTCAAGGAATTCCCCGGCGGTTTCGCCGGATCCGCCGATCCGAAGAAGTGTTTCTGCACGAAGTCGCTTGATCTCCGGCGACCAGAACTCGGGCCCCGTGCGCGCCAGATGCGCGTCCGCCTCGTCGAGTACCGTGATCGCCTCGTTCACATGATCGAAGTGGATCAGTCCTTCCGCGTATTGTCCGAGCATGAAGGAGTATCCAAGGGCAAAGCCCGCCTGGGTGAGCTGGTCCATGATCATTCGGCCGACGCGAAACTCCGCTTCCTCCTCCTGCCCGCGTTTTGACAGCCGCTGAAAAATCGACGTTAGCGCAATCGCGAACGGATCACCGTATTGCTGACCCGCGACAAGGTATTCGGTGAGTACCGCGTTCGCTTCGTGATACTCTCTCCTCGCGAGGCGCTGCATGCCGAGGAAGAGGCTCGCCATGTAGTAGTCAAAGTGGTAGGCCGCGTTCTGCGTCTTTCGAAACATCTCGATTGCGGGGCCGAGTGACGCGTCCGCGTGGCCAAGCAGATGCGAGGCGAGATTGCGATAGATTTCGCTGGTTACGTCCAGCGAACCCCAGCCGAGGTAGGCAAGTCGTGCATGGAGTTTCGGGTCATAACTCCGCTTGACCTCGTCCGAGTGGACGATGGTTTCCTTGAGCCTTCCGGTGAAGAGCGTCGCGGCAGAGAGGATCGTATGTGCCATGACTGAAAACTCGGCACTACCCGGTTCGTCCGCGGCCTCTTCGATTCGTCTTGCGTTCCGAACCGCAAGCTCGTAGTCGCCGCGGATCATGTAGGTCGAGATCAGTCCCTGCAAGGCCATCGCGAGCGGTTCCAGTGCGTCAATTCGCTCACACAGCTCGGTGGCGCGCGAAAGAATCCGTTCACCTTCGGGATCCCAATGACCCCTTGTCATGTTCGTCGCCGGGCCGAGAAGATTCAGAATGGCAAGTTCCGTTTGATCCCGTTCTCTTCCTTCGGGTAGTTTCTCTACCAGCGCTCGCGCCTGTGAAAGGTGCTGGACCGCCTCGCTGTTGGCGTTTCGCTGCATCGAGGCGAGTCCGGCCTGCTGATACAGCGGGATCGCCTGATCGACCTCGCCGGCCTCGGCAAAGTGACGTGCGACGGCTTCGGGGGCAACACCGCGCTCCTTCAGAGCGGCTGCAGCCCGTTTGTGGAGCTTTCGCCGCTGTGCTTTCAGGAGCGTGTGATAGGCGACATCCTGAATCAGCGCGTGCTTGAAAATGTAGCTCGAGTCGGGGACAAACCCGACCTGGTAAATGAGTTCGGACGCCACCAACTTGTCGAGTGCGGCAGTGAGCGTCGCATCGTCGTGCCCGGATACGTCCCGCAGGAGATCGTAGGTGAACTCTCTGCCAAGCAGCGCACCGATCTGGGCAATCGGCTTTTCGCTTGGGAGTCGATCCAGGCGTGCGACCAGCGATCCATGAAGTGTTGACGGGATCTGGAAATTTGGCAGCGGGCCGGCCAGTTCGTACCGGTCCCCGCAATCTTTCAGGATCCCGGATTCGACGATCATGTTCGTCAGCTCTTCCGTGAACAGCGGAACACCGTCGGTCTTCGATGCAATATGAGCGACGATCTCGTCCGGTAGGCGCTTCCGACTTCGGTGCTGCGAGATAGTCGCCAGATCGTCCGGGTCCAGTCTGTCGAGGGTCAGTTCCGCAGTTCGTGGCTTTCCGGCCATCGACGCGCGAAACTCGGGTCGCGATGTGCACAGTATCAACAGCCGCTGTGCGGGCGCCTGGGAGATCAGCAGATCCACCAGTGCAAGTGTCGACGGATCGGCCCAATGGAGGTCCTCGACTACGATCATTCCGGGCTGTTCGCCGCAGCGATAGGTAAGCAGCTGAAGTAGCGTCATCATGCTCCTGCGTTGCTGCTCCGCAGCGGCGAGGTTCGGTCGGGCGAAGTCGTCCGGCAACTCGACACCAAGCAGGTCCGCGACGACGAACAGGTCGTCAGCATTCGAGATGCCCGCATCGGAAAGAAAGGACCGAAGCTCTGCGAATCGGTCTCCCGGAACGGATCCACCTTCCGCCCGAAAGGCGTTCGAGTTGAGGTAGTCGACGAGCGGGTAGAGCGCACTCGCCGAGTTGAACGACGAGCAGTAGAGATTGGTGGACCAGCTTGCAGGATCCTGGTTTGCCTCGCGAAGCATACTGTCGACGAGTCGTGACTTCCCCAGTCCCGCTTCGGCCGTGATGAATACCGTTGATCCCTGTCCGGACTTCGCCTGCTTCCATCCACGCCGAAGTATCGCCATCTCCGCATCGCGGCCAACCAACGGCGACAAATCCGATTCCGACACGAAGTCCAGGCGTGTGCGTGCGGCGCTCTCCCGTACGACCTGAAACGTCTCGACGGTACCGGAAAGTCCGGGCACGTCAACAGGTTCACCGGTGGCAGAATCGAAATAGCCGGCACACAGTCGCTTGGTATGGCTGCTTACCGTGACCGAACCAGCCGGACCGCTTGCTGCGACGTGCGCCGCGATGTTGCCGATATTGCCGTGTACTTCGAAGTTTCCATGGACGTCGGATATCACCGCGATACCGGTGTGAAGCCCAATCCGGATCTCCGCGCGTTGCGGCGTAGATGCGGCCGGGGCCTGCGCAACGGCCGCGCGGAGGGCGAGCGCACAGCGGATGGCACGTCTCGGATCATTGTCCGTCGCCGACGGATAGCCGAACCACGCATGCATCACGCCTCCTGAACGGGGCCCGCAGAGTCCGCCGAATCGTTCAACTTGCGCCTCGAAGATCAAACGATAGTGATCCGCAAACTCAACGAGGTCCTCGGGATCCATTCGGGCGGACAAGTCGCCGTAGTTCGAGATCTCGAAGTAGACCTCCGTGAGTTGTCGGCGTTCATCGGTCGTTTCCCGGACGAGCGGCCTGGTCGCAGGTGTAACCTCGGTGCGGGTCGTCGTTGTGGTCTCGCTCACGCGATTGACATCACCGTTCGTTACGTCTACGCCGGACAGGTCACGCAGTAGATCGGCCGCGCTCGCGTATCGCCGATCTCGGTCCTTGGCCAGGAGTTGGGTCAGAATCGTGTCGAAAGCCGTCCCATATTCTGGTCGCACAGACGACACCGGTATGGGATCCGCATTGAGCACGGCATACTGAATCGCCTGCTGATAGTCGCCGTCGAACGGGCGCTTCCGGCACAGCATCTCGTACAACATCACGCCGAGGGACCACAAGTCGGTGCGGTAGTCGACATCCATCCCCGATAGTTGCTCGGGGCTCATGTAGGAGGCAGTTCCTACGATTGATCCCGGCATGGTGATCTCCGAAGTCCCGGCAAAACGGGCGATACCGAAGTCGAGAAGCTTGGCTTCGTCGCGGCTCGTGATGATCACGTTGCCGGGCTTGACGTCGCGATGCACAATTCCCGATTCGTGCGCGCGTCCGAGTCCGCTTGCCACCTGGCTCACGTAGTTGACGATTTGCGCGGCAGTCAGGCGCGAGCTGCGCAGCACGTGTGCGAGGTCGTTTCCCTCGACGAATTCCATCGCGAGAAACAGCTTGCCGTCGTGCTCGGCGACATCGTAGAGGGTGGCGATGTTCGAGTGCGAGAGGGAGGCGGCGGCCCGGGCCTCTCGCATGAAGCGATCCCGCGCGCTCTGTTCGCGTACGAGATGCTCCGCGAGAAACTTCAACGCCACGATGCGACCGAGGCGCGTGTCCTCCGCCCGGTAGACCACACCCATGCCGCCTCGGCCGAGTTCCTCGACGATTCGGTAATGCGAAAAGATAGAGTCGATCATGGGACTGGAGAGCCGACTCACGCGCGTTCAGTCGCGCCGCCACTGAAAAGGGGTAAGAAGGGTAGCAACATCCGCAACTTCCGGATTTCTCGTGCGGCCGGGGTCGTGCCGCTGTGCCATCGCCGTCACACTGAATGAGAGCCGACGTATCTGCAGGCTTGTCCATGTTAAGGGGTTGTCTGCCATACTTGCAAGCCGATCAACCCGTTCAGTGCGAAAGCGCGTACACGATGAAGTTGATAGCCATCTGGAAGGAGACCGACGATTCGTCGGATGCGTTTCGGTCGGGCCATTCCCAACCGTCGCCGATGTCCTGGTTGTAGCAGACGATTACCATCATGCGCCCATTATCGTCGTAGATGGCGTAATAAACATCGTCGGACGCGCTGAAATACGGCTTTGTTGATGGGGCGGCGACGGGATCGATGTCGAAGAAAACCGTCCAGATTAGATGATCCGCCGGCAGCTCGACGAGCTCGCGTTCGGGAAAGACGCGTCGGATGTTGTCGTAAAAGTTGTCCCACTGTCGCCTTGCGCGTCCCGGATAGTCGTGAAAATCATCGATAATGATGAAGCCGCCGCGTTCGAGATAGGCGCGCAGCGCATCCGCCTCTTCATCGTTGGTCAGCCAATAACCGGGTTCGGTGAGGTAGAGAACGGGGTACTCGTTGATTGCCGCATCTGTCAACTCGAGCACGATTGGCGGACCGTCGAGTCTGATATCCGTCGTCATCTCGATCGCAGTATGCAGATTCTGCTCCGCCGCGGGATAATCCGTTGCCCACATGTTCCAGCGGCTCCACGGAACGGATTCGTATTTGACCCGGACGAATTGGAAGCCGAGATCGGACTGACCGAGCGCACTTTGCTGAAAAGAAGACAAAGTCGCGAGCAAGATGATCGATACGAAGCGCCTGATGAGGTGGAAGACGCCATCGACGGAGCACGCAGCAAGGCGCCGACTGCCATCGCCGGGCTGTCGCTGCACTAATCGGATCTGGCTGGCAAGTTTCGAAGCCACGTCGCTGACGGCCGCTGTGTTTGAACCAGTACTTTCATGCTTGAACCGGCCTTCTCGATCCCGCAGTCCGACACTTTCACCCAGCGACTTCGCCCTGCCTACATCTCGACGAGCTCGACTCGCCGCAGCGATGGTGCCGAGGAAGCTGATAATTCTGTTCTTCACTGTTTCTCGAATAAGTGCGGTCTCTAAACACTGAAGCGATGTTCGGAACGCAACGGACTCGTGCGCCTTCCCGGCAATCCGGATGAATTACTACTTTGCGCGAAATCATTCGCAATAACACATGCGCCTTCGAATTTTGACCCCGCTTAGCGCGCGAGTCACGCTGGTCGTGACGCTCGTTGCAGGCCTGTCTGCCTGTAAACCGGCACCGCCCCCCGTCGCCCCGACCGTCGAGCAGCGTCTTCAGGGCACTGCACCAGCGCCCCACCTTGTAGCGTCATTTACCGGCCTCGGGGCGACGTTTGTCGGTCCGCAGTCCGCAATTTCCGACAGCGGCGTCGTGCCACTGTCGCTGCGCAATCCGTCAGACAATTCGCTGGCGGTCGGTCCGGATCACATCATCCAGACCGTGAACACGCGCACGGCAATCTTCACCAAGGCGGGTGGACGGTTCGACTCGACGGGCAAGGTGTTGTACGGCCCCGTAAACAACAACAACTTCTTTCGCGGGTTTGGCGGACCGTGTGAGGAGTACAACAACGGCGACACCGTTGTGCGGTACGATCAACTGGCGCAGCGTTGGCTCGTTGTAATGCCGATCTTCCGGCGGCTCCAGCGGCGTGAGAATGAGCCGCCGGCACCGAAGGCCGGCGACGGCGCGGTCATGAGCACGCCCGGCAATGCCGATCAGCCGGGACCCGCGACACCGTTATTCATCCCAGACGCCCCCACTGCGGAGCAGCTCGCAGCGGAGGCTGAGGCCCGCGCCCTTGCTCGCGAACGGCGACGCAACGAGCCGGCACCCGACGGTAGCTTCGCCATGTGTTATGCGGTGAGCGCAACGAGCGACCCGATGGGCGAGTGGTATCGTTACGAATTTGTCAGACCGCTCTTTCCGGACTATCCGCGACCGGCTGTCTGGCCCGACGGCTGGTACGTGCCGACGAGCACGGGCGATACCGTGATCGAGAAGCACGCGTGCGTCGCCGAACGTGACCGGATGCTGCGCGGCGAGCCCGCCCGCGAGATGTGCGTCATCGTTTCGGATGCCGGCTTTCTCAATAACGCCGACCTCGACGGTGCACAATCGCCCCCGCCGGCCGCGCCGAATCCCGTATTCGCGACGGCAGGCTCACAGTTGAACGGAGTCCTCGGCGGCAGTGCGATCCATGCCTGGAACTTCTTCGTGGACTGGACCGATGCGGAACCCGGATCCGAACGTTGGTCGGACGTCGGGCAGACACGTCTCGAGCGCCTGCCGGACATTGCCGTTGAGCCGTACGCGTTTCTGTGCGGCGGACAGCTCACGCGCTGCGTGCCCCAGCCCGGCACCGACGAGCGACTGGATTCGCAGGGAGACAAACTCATGGCCCGTGTGGTGTATCGCCGCATCGGCGGGCAGGAATCAGTCGTCGCTGCGCATTCGGTTGCAGTCGATTATGACGGCTCGATCAACGTCGACCCGGCGCCAAAGTATGGTGACGGTGGTTTCAATGAGGCGCCGGGCGGCGGCGTCCGGTGGTATGAATTCAGGATTGTCCAACAGGAGCGCACGTCGTCTGAAGAAGCTGTCGGCGAGGCAGACAGGGTTCCCGTTCTCTATCAGCAGGGCACGTACGCACCCGGGACCGGCACGTATCGGTGGATGCCGAGTCCGGCGATGGACAAGATCGGCAACATCGGGATCGGCTATTCATGGGGAACGGCCGAGACGTTCGTCGGTCAGCGATTTGCCGCTCGCACGCCCTCCGATACGCTTGGCCGCCTGTCGGCGGCCGAGACGGTACTGGTGAATGGGAGCGCCGCGCAGGAGGGGACGCTTCGTTGGGAGGACTACACGCAGACGGCGGTCGACCCGACGTACGATTGCACGATCTGGTACGTGGGTGATTTCGTCGAATCGGCCGGAAGCAGCTACAGCACGAAGATCGGAGCATTCCGGATGCAAGGCTGTTAGTATCTTTTACCGAATCGCGATAACGGAATTGACCAGGATAGAACTGCGAATAGCTGCCCCGTGACGGAAAAGACCATCGAACAGCCCGTTCCCTCCCACAATTTGCGACCGTTGGATGTCATGCCGCTGCCGAGGCTCGGTGTCCTGGGCGGTGGTCAGCTTTCGAAGATGACCGCGTCGGCGGCGGCCAACTTTGGCTGTGAGGTCGTGGTCATTGAACGGGAGGCGGATTTTCCGGCGAACAGCGTCGATGCGCACTCGATTGTCGGTGACTGGAATGACCCGGTCAACCTGTTGAAGCTGGCCGAGCTCGTCGATGTCATGACGCTGGAGAACGAGTTTGTTTCGACGGAGGCGATGGCGGTTCTGGTGGACAGAGGCGTCAAGATCTGGCCAACACCCGACACGATGCGGCTTGTTCGCGACAAGTTTCGGCAGAAGACGGAATTCTCAAAGGCTGGACTCGAGGTCGCGCGCTTTGCAGAAGCGTCGACGAAGGATGCCGTGTTGGAGTTCGGCTTCCCGTGTGTGCTGAAGCGTCGCTTTGGCGGCTACGACGGCAAGGGAAACGCGACAATCAGGGACGCGTCGGAGCTCGATGCAGCCTGGAATCAACTCGACGGCGATTCGGGCGGACTGTACGTGGAGGACTTCTGCGACTTCGATCGTGAGCTTGCGATCATCGTGACCAGGGGAATTGATGGAAAGGCCGTTCGGTACCCTGTCGTCGAAACGATCAACAAGGATCACATCTGTCACGTGACGAAGGCGCCGGCCGATGTGCCAGACCATTTCAAGAAGGAAGTGGCGGATATTGCCGAACGAGCCGTGGCCGCAATTGGCGGGGTTGGTTCGTTCGGACTCGAGACGTTTCTCACGCGTGACGGCAGAATCCTTGTCAACGAGATCGCGCCCCGGGTTCATAACACGGGACATTACACGATAGAGGCCTGCGTCTGCTCTCAGTTTGAGAATCACGTGCGCGCGGTGCTGGGCTGGCCGCTGGGGTCGACCGAGCTGGTCGCTCCGGCAGCCGTGATGGTCAATCTGCTCGGCGATGCCGCAGGCTCCGGCGCTCCGAAAGGAATGGAGCAGGCACTGGCCGTCCCGGGTGCGCACATTCACATCTACGGCAAGACCGTAAGCAGGCCGGGCCGGAAGATGGGCCACATCACGGCGCTTGGAAAGACGGTTGATGAGGCGCTGTCGGTTGCGTCAGAAGCCGCAGACCGGATCACATTTGGTGACTAAAGCGAAAGAACAATGTTGAAGGTTGGCGTAATCATGGGCAGCGATTCGGACCTGCCAACGATGAAGGCTGCGGCTGATGTCCTCGAGGAGTTCGGCGTCCCATTCGAAGTGCGGGTTGTCAGCGCCCATCGAACTCCGAAGGATATGCTCGAGTACGCCGAGACTGCAGAGAGTCGCGGCCTCGGTGTGATCATCGCCGGCGCCGGCGGGGCGGCGCACCTGCCGGGCATGGTGGCCAGCATGACGTCGCTGCCGGTGATCGGCGTTCCGGTGATCAGCAAGGCACTGAGCGGACTCGACTCGCTGCTGTCGATCGTTCAGATGCCCGGCGGTGTTCCGGTCGCAACGGTGGCGATCGGCAACGCCAGGAACGCCGGCCTGCTTGCCGTCAGGATCCTCGCCGCGTCGGACGCAGAACTGCGTGCGCGCATGACCGACTACCGGACCCGGATGGCCGCGGAATCGCGAGCGAAAAACGACCGGATCTAGCCCGTCTAACGGAGTACTTCCGCGGTCATCAGATAGTGCGGCTCCCAACCCGACGCGGTGCGCCTGAAGATTGGCGTGCTCCCGTCGTCAAGTTGAAACAGGTGCAGCCATCCGTTATTGACGAGGTGTCGGACAACCTCCTGTCGTTCCATCACCGTATCGATAGCATGTTGCGGTGCGTCGATATACACGTTCAGCCGCACCGGCTCATGCACCCAGTCGGTGCCGTCATGAAGCGACTGCATCGCCAGGCCAATCCGCAGGTCGCCGCCGTTCCCTTCGAAGATGCCGATGTTTCCGCCGACCACATTGTGCAGCACCTTGTTTCCGCTTCCGTAGCGGAGATTGTCGACGGTCGATGCATAATACTGCATGTTGATCCAGTGGCTGACCACCATTGGAGCCGTCATGATAAGTTCGAGTACGGAGAAGTTGGTGTCGCGCGTCCAGTCGTAATCGTGAAGGAATGACCGGCCTTCGAGATCGATATCGCGTGTCCGCGACCTCGGTGCAACGATCAGGCTCGCGTTTCGCGTAAGGCCCCATTCGGGACGCACTTCGGACCAATCGCGACTGCGACGGCGAAAGAGCGAAAGAAGATCGCGCTTCCCGCCGGCCTCGATGTTCAATCGCGGCGCACGCTCCGCCCTGGTCGCTTCGCCTGCACGTTCGAGCCAGACCGACAGCTTGCGAATCGCCTCGGAGAACCTCGGCGGGACAGCGTCCGTGTCGAACAGTCGCGCCTCGTCTGTCGTCGTATCGTGGAGCCCGGCCACGAAGACCGTCGACTCGGTGAGGTCGATGCCGTGCGCGTGGAGGCCCTCTCGAATCCGCGGTTCATTCAGAAGGCCCGCGAGGGCTCGTGCGTTCACATCGCCGGTCTGCCCGCAGCAAGCGCCGCAATGCAGTCCGGCAGCTTGCGGGTTGTTCTGCGTCGTACTCCCGTGGCCCATCAACAGCACAACAGCCGGAAACGATTCCGTCAGTGACATCGTGCGTAGAATCCCTGCCGCGAGTTCGATGGCACCGCTGACAGCTTCGTCACTTTCGAGCGCGACCCTCGGTATCAATCGAGCCTTCTCCTCCGGCGCGAGACCATAAGCCCGCGAGTAAGGCGCAGCCTTGACGGCCGCTTCCTTGATCAGCTTGACTCCGTAGAGCAGTCCGGCGGATTCGACATAGGAGAACATGGACGATGCAGTCGTTTTCATCCATTCGAGCAGTTCCTCATCCAGAAGTCTTCCGCGCCGGCGGTAGGCGATCTCATCCACCGAACAATCGTCCGCCGCACAGCCATCGTGCACCACTCGCGACGGCGCAAGCAAACCGGGGAGGTGCGGTACCGCGACATCGAGGCCCGCTGCTTGATAGGTGATCGGCAGTCCGAAGAAGCCGGCGAATCCGCCCGTACGGATATGCGGATCCTGCGCCTCCAGAGATCGGCGAAACGGTTCCGATCGCACATCGATGCAGAAGTAGGCAGCAACTTCCGGCCGCGGTTCCTCCGACCGGTGAGGCAGATCGCCAAGTTTGTGAACAAGCGGCTCCTGATCTGCCAGCTCAAACGCCCGGTGCCAGATTCGATCGATCTTTCTTCCCGCGAGTTGGTCGTCCTCGATCTTGCTCCACGAGCGAACGGCCTCCGACCAATCAACCGACAGGTTGCGCTCCCGGGCGTAGTGCATGAGCACCCATTCCCAGCCGAGTCGCATCGCCAGCAGGTCACGAATCGAGGAATCGGGCTCGCTCGCCCCCTGCAGCTTCGATTGCCATCGTCGCTGCGCGTACCAGGATGCCCATCCGCTGATACTTCGAAGCAGTGCCTCAAAATAGTCGACCCGTTTTGAGGCCGGGATCGCGAGCGCATCAACGGCGGACGTGATCAGCTCATCGCGATCATCGGGGAGCCTCCCGAAAAGCTTGCACAGGCCTCGCGCGCCCATGATCAATTCAATGCCGCGATTGTGAACGATGATGCGCTTCCACGACGGATAGGGCGGGAGGCTCGAGTCGAGCTGCCAGACGGACTGTCCCTTATCGAAGTAGGCTGCGGAGAACTGACTGATCTGATGGACGACTTCCTCTTTCCACGAGATGTTGTGTCGAAGATCTCTGCTTGCGTCCATGACGTTCGTCATGAGGATCATCTGACGCATCGGCTCAGGTCGCGTCAGGTGCCGCAGGAGGTCGGTAACTTCGATCGACTCGCCCAGCTCGCTGCACGCCTCGGAAAGATGCCGCGGCCCGATGATTTCGTTGTCCCACTTCTGCCGGTAATACCACCGAGGCATGTAGAACGTCGCACCCGAAAGTGCGGCGATGTGAGCGGCGCACTCGTGAAAGGGGGTATCAATGTATCCCCACCACGGGTTCACTGCCATGAACCTGTCGAGTGGCCACGCCGGGGCAATTCGCGAGCAGGCCTCCTCGGCGTCAATCAATACGGAGTTGTGCGCAGTATTCAACGTGACAGTGGCCAGATTTTCAGAGTGACGTAGGTGAACAACTCGTCGAGGTAGAGTCCGTGATACATGTAGTCGTGCAGCCGCCTGACGAATTGATTTCGCGGCCGCAGCCTGATCAACGCGACCATTGCATAGTTCAACAGAAAGGCGCCGAGTACGAATCCGCTCGCCGCATACGTCAGTTCGACATGCGAAACGAGCGACCCGACCGAAACGGTAAAGAGGTGATGCCACATGAAGTACAGGCCGCCGATGGCAAACGACGCGGCGGGGAGGAAAAACCAGATGCGCTTTTCTCCGGATGACAAGCCCTCGGCCAGGAACGTTGCGAGCGCGATGGCCAGCACACCGGCGAGAGCTGCCAGTGAGTGCTCTTCGACGACATCGATTCGGAACAGGACGACCATAATGCCGACGAGGACCCCCGCGATCGGCAGCGCGATGAGCCAGTTCCAGATGCGCTCCTTCGTATCGAAGGTTACGCTGAGACGGCGGACGGCTTCTTCGACGGTGCGACCGGATCCCAGGAACGCCCACGCCTTGTAGAGCGAGTGGGCAACCAGATGAAGCAGCGCTAGCGAGTAGGCGCCGAGCCCACACTCGAGCAGCATGAAGCCCATTTGCGCGCACGTCGACCACGCGAGCATCACCTTGATGCTGACACGCGTCATCATGATCAGGCTCGCGACGATTGCTGTTACGGTGCCGAAGACGATCAGCAGCCATTGCGCGGCCTGCACGTCTCCCACGACGGGCGAGAACCGGATCATCAGGAAGCCGCCGAGATTGATCACTCCCGCGTGGAGCAAGGCGGACACCGGGGTTGGCGCCTCCATCACCTGGATCAACCAGCCGTGGAAGGGGAGTTGCGCGCACTTCAGAATGGCAGCGCTCGCGAGAAACAGCGCTCCGATCGTCACGGTGGTCGTGGGTTCGACGACGTGGTTGTGGGCGGCGTCGAGGATGACGTCGAGGCGGTAACTGCCGAAGTGCTTTCCGATCAGAAGGAATCCGGAGACGATGAAGATGTCACCGAGCCGGCTGATCAGAAACTTCTTGTGCGCGGCGAGGGCGGCGGCGGGCCGTTCGGGGAAAAAGACGAGCAGCCGGTGCAGGCTTAAGCTGGTCCCGATCCACGCGAGGGCCATCAACAGCAGGTGGTTGCTGGTCACAAGTACCAGGACGCACAAGATGACAAGAAGGAACCATCGTGTGAACCGGCGGCGTGATCCATCGCCGGCAAGGTAATTTGCGCTATAGCGATAGATGATGACGGCGACGGACAGGATCAGGGCCGTCATGATGATGCTGAGTCCGTCGATGCGGATCAGGTCCAGCAGGCTGCTAACTCCGATTTCCAAGTGTCAGGTGGCTGATTAAAGTTTGGACATCCTTGTATGGTACCGCGAAAATCGGTTTAAGTAAAATATATTAGTAGTTAGAAAACGTTCACTTTTACTTATATGAGCCGATGCAGCGGCTAAACTACCATCATCTCCATTATTTCTGGGTCGTGGCGCGCCAGGGCAAACTCACTCAGGCGGCCGAACTTCTGAATATCTCACAATCCGCCCTTTCGATGCAGATTCGCCAGCTCGAAGAAGAGCTCGGCAAGGATCTTTTCGTGCGGAAAGGGCGGAGCCTCGAGTTGACGGAAGTGGGCCGCATCACGCTGTCCTATGCCGATCAGATCTTCCGGCAGGGCGAAGAACTGCAGGCGTTGCTGGGTCACGGTCTGCGGCCCACCAGGGAGATGATCCGGATCGGATCGGTCGCGACACTCTCGCGGAATTTTCAGGAAGCGTTTGTCGCGCCGGTCATCGATCGCACGGACGTGCACCTCGTGATGCAGTCCGGCAGGCTCGAAGACATGCTTTCCCGCCTTGCGTCGCACGCGTTGGACATCCTGTTGTCCAATGTGCAGGTGCCCGGGGATGAGGAGCGGCCGTTCCGGACGCGACTGCTTGCGCGGCAGGCCGTCGGCGTCATTGGGAAGCGAACGGATCGAGGCGGGCGTTTCCGCCTACCGGACGACCTCAGGGACCGTCCGGTCCTTTTGCCCGGACAGTATTCCGAGATCCGATCAGGATTCGAGTTGTTGTGCGAGGAGTGGGGTGTCCAGCCCGAGATTCTTGCCGAGGTCGACGACATGGCGATGCTTCGGCTTCTGGCGAGGGATTCCGATGCGTTCGCTATCCTGCCGAAAGTTGTTGTTCGCGACGAGATCAGCAGTGGCGAACTCTTCGAGTATGCCACGCTTCCCGGCTTGCACGAAAACTTCTACGCGATCAGTGTGCGCCGCCACTACCAGTCGCCGCTCATGAAGGAACTGCTGGCGCGACCGTCTGATGATTTCTTCAATCCAGTCGAATGAGGTTTCCGGTCGATTGAGGCCCTCCAGTCGACCGAGGTCTATCGGTCGAATGCGTCTTTCCGGACCAGGAGGTTTCCGGACCTGGAGGTTTCCAGACCAGGAGGTTTCCGTAGAGAGGCCGTGTCGGGTCTAAGAGAAACGCTGGTCGTATGGCCAATCCGGTCAAACGGCGCAATCCGGTCAAACGGCGCAATCTGGCCGAAAGCCGGAGTCCGGGCTGTTCGTGGAATCCGGAAGTGAAGTTGCACGCGGCGGTAGGGGTGAGGCGGTGGGTACTTTGATTCGGGCCGATTTCTTATCCTTGTATCGGTCTGTTGCCTCCAATGGCGGATTTTGTGCCTGGAAGTCCGCCCCAGTCTGTGGGATCTGTGTCCTCTGCGTCGGAATCGGTTACAACCCTGCTTGCACGTGCGGGAGACGGTGACGCATCCGCCGTACACGCGCTTATGCCGATCGTTTACGACGAGCTTCGGCGGATGGCCAGTGCGCAGCTTCGTTACGAGTCGAACGCGACGCTGAACACGACGGCGCTCGTGCACGAGGCGTTTCTCAAGCTAGTCGACCATCGCTCCCTCGGCTTCGACTGCCGCGCGCATTTCTTCGGGGCGGCGGCTCGCGCGATGCGTCAGATCCTGGTTGATCGTGCCAGAAGCCGTTTGAGTCAGAAGCGAGGTGGGGGCAATCGCCCCGAGTCGATCGAGGTGATGAACCTCCGCGGCGAAGCAGTTTCGGCAGACGAGGCGTCCGAAGAACTGATAGCGCTCGACGAAGCGTTGGAGCGCCTCGAACAGGTCGAGTCGCGTATGGCGCGCGTTGTTGAGTGCCGATTTTTCGTCGGACTCACTGTCGAAGAAACGGCAGAGGTTCTCGACATCTCGGTGCGCACGGTGAAGCGGGACTGGCGGGGTGCCAAGGCGTGGCTGTTCCAGGAGATCTATGGAGATTGAGCCAGGCCTGGCACCAGATGCAATCGCTTTCCGCATGTTTGACCGGGTGCTTCCCGTTCACCCATCCCGTGTAACCTGAAGGCGGCGCCGAGCTGTCGAATCGAAACCCCAATCCCTGGTGCCCAATGGCGGGGAATCAAACCTGGGATCGCGCCTTCGCGATCTTCGACATGGTGGCTGACTCTGAGGAGTCGGAGCGCATCCGTGTGCTCGATGATGTCTGTGCCGGTGACCCGGTTCTGCGGGGACAGGTCGAGTCGATGCTTCGTGCGGAGTCTGAGGGCTCCGATTTCCTCAACGAAAAGGCGCGAGATACGGTCTTCACCTCGCTTGCGTCTGTTGTACCTGACGCCCTCGACCCTGCGGTTGGTCGAACCGTTAGTCGGTACACCATTCGCCGGCGCATCGGCAGCGGCGGCATGGGAGCCGTGTACCTGGCGGATCGCGCCGACATCGGTGGACAAGTCGCCCTGAAGCTGGTCCGCGCCGAACTGGCCGACCCGTCGCGTCGTATTCGGTTCGTCCAGGAACAGCAAATCCTCGCGCGCCTCCAGCATCGAAATATTGCTCGCCTGTATGACGCAGGCGCGGCCGATGACGGCACGGCGTTTATCGCGATGGAGTACGTCGACGGATTGGACATCGTGAGCTATTGCGATACGAGAAGACTCGACGTACCGGCCCGTTTGCAGCTGATAGAGCAGGTTTGCTCGGCCATCCAGCACGCGCACGAAAACTTCGTGGTGCACCGCGACCTGAAGCCGTCAAACATTTTTGTGGATACGGAAGGGAACGTCAAGCTGCTCGATTTCGGTATCGCCAAGCTCGTCGACGAACAGGAGTCAGGCGTGGAGACGCACACGGGTCGCCGACTGGCGACGCCCGCCTACGCATCGCCCGAGCAGGTGGCGGGCGCGCCGATTCTCGCCTCCAGCGACGTGTATTCCATTGGCGTGGTGCTGCATGAATTGCTTTGTGGTGCTCGCCCGGGCCACCAATCCGGAACGGATCCGGTACACATCACGACGTCCCTCGATTCAATCGATCGAAGTGCTGCCGATCGGATTGCCGCTGCCCGCAACACGACGCTTGATCGCCTTACGAGAACACTGAAGGGTGATCTCGACACGATCTGCCTGAAGGCGTTGCAACCGGATCCGGCGAGGCGCTACAATTCGGCAGAAGCGTTTGTCGACGACATCCGCCGATACCTCAATGACGAGCCCGTTGCGGCGCGCCCGGATTCGCCCTGGTACCGGCTGCGAAAATTTGTTGTGCGGCATCGTGTCGCGTCGATTGCGACGGTGGCCGTAGTGGCGGCCGTTATCGGATTTATCGGCTTGACGCTCAGGTATCAGGGACAACTGCAGGTCGAACGCGATCGCGCGGAAGAGGAGGCACTGCTTGCCGAAGAAGTAACAAGCTTCATCCTGAACGCGTTCAGCGCGGCGGACCCACGTTTCAGTTTCGATACGGAGGCAAGCATCGGATCAGTGCTGGACAAGGCCGAACTTTCGGCGTTTGAATCGCTCGATCAGGATTCGCGCGTGCGTGGTCGGATGCTGGTTAGTCTGGCAAGTATCCGCAACGCCCTTGGAGACTACAACCATTTCAAAATTCTGCTCGACTCGGCGGCCGCAACGTTCGGTCACCCCGATTCGCCGGACGACATTGCTGACTACCGGTTTCAGCTCGAACTCGGCAACTACTACGATCGAATTGATGACTACGAGCAGGCGTTACGGCATCTCGAACACGCGCGCACCGTGGCCGAACAGGAGAACAACTGGAAAGGATTGGGAACGAGCCTCAGTTACCAGGCCGCAACCTATTCGCGACTCGGTCGCTTCGCTGTGGCTGACAGCCTCTACCGTGCTGCCGCAGACGCGTATCGCCGGGTGCTCGAGCCGGACAACCGAAACTTCGCGAACCTCGATTTTCATCGCGCCGATATGCTGTTGCAGCTGCGGCGGTTGCCGGAAGCAGATTCCCTCGGACGATCCGCTCTGGCAGGCCTGACACGCGGCGGCGGCCGAAAGCACTGGAGCCTCGGCCCCGTATACCGCGTCAACGCGGGCATCGCGATGCAGCGGGGAGACTATGATCGAGCTGATTCACTGCTTAAGGCAGACATCGCCCTCTGGCAGGGACTTAAACCGGCAATACCAGTCCGCGATCAGGCCAAAGCACTGCAACAGTATGCGGCACTGCTGCTCGAACGAGAACAGTTTCAATCGGGCGTGGACACCTTGCGGCGTGTACTGGATCTTTCGGTCTCGCTTGATGGCGAAGACACGCGCGCGAATGCCGTCATTCTGAACCAGATCAGCATGGGCTACATCGGTATCAATCGTTTCGAGGATGCGCTCAACGCGATCGAACGTGCCCTTACGATCAATCGAAGGCTCCTTCCTGCGGACCATACTGGAATAACTGCCAATCTCTACAATCGCGGCAAGATCCTGGCGGAGCTCGGCCGGCACGAGGACGCGCTCGCGCAATTTCAAGAGGTTGCCGTTCGCGACTCGCTTCGGTTTGGCGACCGGCACCCTGAGGTGGCCATCGACCGACTGCAGGTGGCCGCGGAACTCATCACCCTTGGGCGGGACGATCCCGCTGAGATCACGCTGAACAGCGTGGATTCCGTCCTGAACGACAGGCTCGACCCACCACACAGGCGGCTTGCGGAGGTGCAGGAGCAGCGCGGACGGCTGGCCGCCCTTCGGTCAGATTGCGAAACGGCCGGCCGGCATTATTCGGCTGCGCTTGCGCAATTCACCGAGCTCAGCGGCGAGTCCGCCCGTTCGAGCACGCGTGTGAAAGCACTGGCCGATAAGTGCCGCTGATCCCGGCGGGCCCTGTTTTCTGTCGGTGAGTCCATCGCCTCCGAGGCCCTGACATGGATTAATCAGGCTGGCTTGTCCCGGCTGGCCCCTTTTTTCTCTACCCCCGCATGTAGTGATGTCGAAAGGATCCATCCGTCCAAAACGAACTCACTGCAATGCGTCAATTCTACCGCCAGCTCCAGTCCGCAAGCCGAACCGTGACCAGCCACCATCCGCTCACCGCACTATTTGGACTGGTGATGATGTCTGCGACAGTCATACAAGCGTCGGCGCAAAGTGGACCCTCTGTCGTTGCCTACGCATGGGCAAGCAACCCAACAAGTGCGAGCTACACGCCAAACTCAGGCTACGCCTACAACCCGGCCGGGGCGATGACGATCACCCGAAGCTCCGCGGGAACGTACCAGGTGACCTTCTCGGGCCTGGGCAACTATATGGGTTACGATGACATCCAGGTTGGCGGTCAGGGAAACGCGCAGGTCACCGGCTACGGTACGCAGGGCCACTGCAAGCTCGCGAGCGTCAGTTACGGTACCGATGTTAACGTCAACGTGAACTGTTACGATACGGATGGCCTGAAAGCCGACGCTAATTACTCGGTACTCTTCCTGTACCCTGGATCGAATCCGGTTGACCTGGGATTTGCCCTCGCCCTCGACCCGACGACGGCTTCATACGCGGCAAACAAACTTGTGTCGTATTCCTCCACGGGCCGCGACGTGTCGATCACCCGTTCGTCTACGGGCGTCTACGTCGTTTCGTTCGCCGGTCTGGGTTCGGCTTTTCCCGCCAACGCCGTTGGCGTCGGTGGCCATGCACAGGTGTCAGCGTACGGACCAAACAACGCGTTCTGTCAGATTCAGTCGTGGGGACCCGTTTCCGGCAACCTGAACGTCGGTGTCCAGTGCTATTCGAGCATGACGCCCACCGATACGGAATTTTCCTTGCTTGTCGTCGGAAGAGACACCGACCTCGGAGGTATCGGCTTTGCCTATGCGAATCAGGAATCGTCGGCAAGTTACACTCCCAGCAGTACATGGTCCCACAATGACGGCGGCGGCGCCATGGTCGCGACGCGCTCCGGCGTCGGAGTCTACGGAATGAGTTTCGCCAATCTCGGCACGCTCGCGATCAGTGGTGCCGGAAGCGGGGGAAACGTACAGGTTTCCGCGTATGGAGGCGGAGCAGCGACACGGTGCAACGTTTCCTCATGGGGTGCTTCGAGTGCGAGCGTACGATGCTACTCCGGCAGCGGAGAGTTTCATGCGCCCTGGGATTCGAAGTACGACGTGATGCTGCTGTACCGCCAGGACAAGGCGACTGACACGGGCATCGTGGACTTCGACTCGTACAGTGATGGCACGGTACTGACGACAGTCTCCGGTGAGCCGGTTTCCTTTCCCAACAGCGTTGAGATTGAGCAATGCAGCTATACGGCCGCGAATTGCCTCCGTGCGTGGTCGGGTAACAGGGTGGCGTTGGGACCAATCGGTTTCGAGTTTGACCGCGACCCGATCGTGATGGAGTTCAGCTCACCGCAGAGCACCGTCTCGGCGCACATCAATGGATACAATCAGAACGGCCAGGCTTTCGGAAATGTCACAATGACGGCTTATCGCGCCGGCAATGTCGCGATTGGTTCCGATGTCGTGTCGTTTGATGCAGCGCCGGCGTGGGGCACGAAGCTTTCGTTCACACAGGATCCGGGTACGGCGGAGATCGTCAGGGTTGAGATCGTTCCGCAGAATGCTTCCGACTGGATCTACATCGACGACCTCTCCTACGACGATCAGACAATTCTGCCTGTCGAACTCGCCGCGTTCGGTGGGGTGGCCGATGGTCTCGATGTACGCTTCAAATGGACGACCCTCTCGGAAGATGCACTTGCCGGATTCCGGATCGAGCGGACCAACGGTAACGACTGGACCTCGATCTCGGAACTGATTCCGGCAGTTTCTCCCTCTGGCGGTGACTATGCGCTGACTGTTCGCAATGCGTTGAGTGCCGGCACGCGTTTTCGACTTACCTCCGTCGATGTGGATGGTACGCTTGCGTTCAGTGACGTGCTTGAGGTTTCGGCCGCACTTGTCGACGACTACCTCGTTTCGGATGCCTTTCCGAATCCGTTCACTGCCACTGCCTCGATTGAGGTTCGTGTTCGAGATGCGCAATCGGT
>JAGQWL010000052.1 GCA_020437385.1 Bacteroidota bacterium | reverse complement strand
TTGACGCATCCGCATCGGAAATGACATTCCAATCAGAACCGACTGTCGCACATTCAGGCTCGTAGAACAGTGCAACGCTGTTGTCCACGTAGACGAGTGAGTCTCTACCGATGAACAAGTCGAGGTCAACAGCCTCCGCCATCACACGGTGGCCGGCCTGATTCGGATGCAGCCAGTCGTTGTCGTGGAGATCCGCGCGCATTCGCAGGGTGTCGGCCGGATCGCGCATGGCCAAGTCGAGATCGATGACACCATCCAGAAGATCAGTGGTCCGGATCCACTGATTCACGATTTGTCGTTCGGCATCGTGCTGCTCGGAATAGTAGAACGAACCCTGGATCGGCATGATCGTCGCGCCGTACACGAAGACGCCGTTGGAATGCGCCTCGTGAATCATCTGCGTGAAGGCGTTGATCAGGTTCTGTCCGACGCCCGTCCCTGAAGATCCTCCGATGTCATTCACACCCTCGAAGAGCACGATCCAGCGGATGCCACTTTGCGAAAGTGCATCGCGATCGAAGCGGCTCAGCGCCGAGGGACCGAGGCAGGAACCGAGGACGCAGTTGCCTCCGATGCCGGCGTTCAGTACACCCACCGACTGCGTCGCAGGATTCTCCTGAAGCCGATTTGCCAGCTCGTCCGGCCAGCGATTCTGCTGGTTCGTCCCGGAACCCCGCCCGTCAGTAATTGAGTCGCCGATGATCGCGACTGCGGCCGCGGTATCCGACGCAACAACGTCAATCGTGTTGATCACGTACCAGTGATCTGTCGTGACGGCGCCCGTGAACGTTTCATTGGCGACCGCGTCGCCCGTCAGGATGTAGGACGTCGTTCGCGACCCCGGGTGGCCGGTTACAGACGCCGACGTGCTACCAAAGTAGATGGTGATTGCGAGCGAGGACAACGGATCAACCGGGAACGCCAGCGGATCCGAAACGACGGCACCTCCCGCCGCCATCGTAACGCCGGCTTGTCCGCCGAAAAGCAACACCTGATCCGTCGCGACATCGATCGTATCGCGACCTGTAGAGACTGCGATGTGCGCCTCGTCGATCGTTACCGGGCTCGTGCTGAACTCGTTCGAAAAGCGCACGCGGAGCGAGTCACCGCCTATCGAGACCCGGAGCACCTGGCGGATTGTGTTGTTCGCAAGCCCGGGACTCGGCGGGTTGTTCTGCGGTTCGACGAGCTGCGGAGACGTTGTCCAGGTGCCCGTCCATTTGGATTGAGCGGAGGCCGATGTCACCGGATACAGGAACGACAGCGTGATGGTCGAAAGAACGACCAACCATTGGAACCGGGCAAAAGCATGGGTCTTCCGGGGAACAGAATGTTTCAACATAACCTCATCAGGAGCTAACGGCTTGCAACAAAAAGGTACGGTATCGCCGTAAATTGATTTCGCGCGAGACGAACCATCCAATGCGCGGCCCTCATGAATTCAAGACTCCTGAACGCTGTCCTCCTCGCGACATCGCTGATCGGCTACCTCGAGTGGGGCACCGACCAGTCGCTGTTTCTGTTTCAGGGCGAGGTCGAGCTGTTCTCGAAGTTCATTGCGGATCCGATGTCCGTCCTCCATCCGTTCACCGTCCTTCCGTTTGCCGGACAGGTCCTGCTCCTCGTGACACTGTTCCAGAAGAAACCGAGCCGCTGGCTGACCCTTCTCGGAATCGCGAGCATCGGACTGCTCTTTGTGATGATCCTGTTTATCGGTGTCATCGGGCCGAACGTCAAGATGATCGCCTCGGCGCTGCCGTTCCTCGTGACGGCCGTCCTGACCATCCGCCATCACCGAAGAATCGTCAGGGAAGCGCGCGTCGCGTCGACCTAGAGCCGTTCAAGCTTTCCCTTCCGCCGAACCAGGTTCTTGTAGTCCCACTGGATGTCGCGCGCCTTCGCAAGCCATCGCTTGAGATCTTTGGCGTTCACCTCATCGACCGAAGTGTACCGCGCCTCGGCTGCCTTGAACGTACCCTCGGGCTCCAGGCCGTCTTCGTCGAAGGACTGTCCGCTCCAGAACAACAGCCGTACGCAACCTTTGAGTTTGCTGTAGCCGACGATCGGATTGTCGTCCAGGAACCAGACGGGGTGGCGGTGCCAGATCTTGTTCTGCGCTTTCGGCAGCAGCTTGTCGATGTGCGCGGCGAGTAGGTCGGCGATCTGCCGATCGCCGGCGTCGAGCGCAGCGTTGTAGGCTGTTGTATCGGGATGAATCATGTCGTAACTGTTGCGACGGCGTGCATTGAGGGACGAGTCGGGGCGTACCGACTGCCACTACGTAACCGTTCCGCGTATATTCCGTAGTCGTCGGCAGTATTCCAAGACTGCCCGAAACCCCACAACCTCGTGATCACCGTGAAATCTACCGCTTCCCTGTCGCTGATCCTCATTCTCGCCCTTGCTCGTCCGCTCGCCGCGCAGGTCGCCGAAACGACCCCGGCTGTTCCTGCTGCCGACCCGGCGGATGTGGAAAGTGTCGATGCGATCATTGCGGCAACCTATGATGTGATCTCAGGCGCCGCCGGCGAAGCACGCGATTGGGATCGTTTCCGGTCGCTCTTTCGCCCGGGGGCCAAGATAATCCCGTCGGGGATGCGTCCGGACACCACGCTGTTCATCGCGTTCTGGAGTCCGGATGAGTACATCCAGCGGGCCGGTGCGGGGCTGGAGGCAAACGGGTTCTTCGAGGTCGAGGTGAACCGGGTGCAGGAGCAGTTTGGCCAGATTGTTCACCTCTTCAGTACGTACGAGTCGCGCAAGAACGCCGACGATGTGAAGCCTTTTCAGCGGGGCATCAACAGCTTCCAGCTCGTGAATGACGGACAGCGCTGGTGGGTCGTGAACATCTTCTTTCAGGGCGAGTCGCCTTCGAGCCCGATTCCGGAGCGGTACCTGCCGAAGATGTAGCACGGCGACGGTTCGTATACCGGTCGTTGGCGACGGCCATCCGCTCACTGCACGCCGAAGCCGCCCTTCGGCGTAACGATATGTCGTGCGCCGAATCCGGCAATCATCGGACGCCCGGCCGCGATGGCTTTCTGCACCGCCGGAAGCTGCAATGACGCCTGGTGGGATTCTTCGCTGTCCCAAATCTCGGTGATCCAGATCCCGTTCGGGTCTTCTGAATCGGCGGCGATCGCGTACAGCTTGCAGCCGGGCATCTCGCTGGTACCGTCAAGAAGGAGTTCGATCAGGTTGTCTCTGTTTCCGTCTGTTGCGTTCAGCTTTCCGATGATTCCGTACATGGGCTGCAATTGAGGGTTAGGCGGGTGGATTTCTTGTTGGGGAATTTACGATGGAGAAGGTCGTTCGGCGAAGCTCCTGGATAACCGGTTAAGCGATCGGCAACTGCACACTGAGCACACTCTCGAAGCGAATCAATAGTCGGATCCATTGATTTGGAGGGTTCCTTACAACCCATTCAACGCGACTATCTTGCCTTGACTTGGCATCCTTCGTAGCGCTTGACGACGACGCGGATTCGTGGCAGCGCGTTGCCATTCCGGTCCTCGACCTCGAGGCGACTCCCGACCTGCTGGAGAGTGTTTCGGGCATCGTATTCCAGAATGGCGGCGTAACAGCAGCCGAACGCACCGTCTGGTTTGATCGGGTCGAGGCGATTGAAAACGATGACGAAGCCTTCATGGAAGAAGTCCAGCGGGCGACGTTCGAGTTCTTCTGGCAGGAAGCCAATCCGTCCAATGGACTAATCCGCGATCGACTGGGGGCAGGTGCCGCATCGAGCATCGCCGCCGTCGGGTTCGGACTGTCGGCCTACACGGTCGGAGTGGACCGCGGCTGGATTACGCGTGATCAAGCCGTTGAGCGTGTCGGCAACACGCTACGGTTCTTCTGGAACGCGCCGCAGAGTAGTGCCGCGACGAACGTGACCGGCTACAAGGGTTTCTTCTACCACTTCCTCGACATGAACACCGGCTATCGCCGCGGTACGACGGAGCTGTCGACCATCGATACCGCGCTGCTCCTCGGTGGTGTCCTGCACGTCGGCGAATATTTCGATGCGGCTGCGGCTGAGGAGGAAGAAATCCGCGCACTGGCCGACAGCATCTACCGGAGGGTCGACTGGGCCTGGGCCGTCAACAATCCGCCCCTGGTGACACTGTCGTGGAAGCCGGAAGAGGGATTCAGCAGCTTCGACTGGCGCGGATACAACGAGGCGATGATCATCTACATCCTGGGAATCGGCTCACCGACACATCCACTGGATCCGTCTGCATGGGCCCAGTGGACGTCTACGTATCGGTGGGAAACCCACTACGGATTCTCGTTCGTGCGCTTCCCGCCACTCTTCGGACATCAGTACACGCACGTCTGGATCGACTTCCGCGACATCCAGGACGACTACATGCGCAGCCGCAACAGCGACTACTTTGAGAACTCGCGACGGGCAACACTGGCGCAGCGTGCGTACCACATCGCCAATCCGAGAAACTGGAGCAACTACAGCCGCGACGAATGGGGGCTGACCGCCTCGGATTATCCCGACGGCTACATCGCCCGGGGTGCCCCGCCGGCGCAGAACGACGAGGGGACGATTGCTCCGACCGCCCCCGGTGGTTCGGTTCCGTTTGCGCCCGACGAGACGCTGGCCGCCCTGCGTACCATCAAGCGGAAGTATCCCGCGCTGTTCGGAGATTACGGCTTCAAGGACGCCTACAATGCCAGCCGGTTCTGGTACAGCCAGCAATACCTCGGCATCGACGAAGGTCCGATTATTCTCATGATGGAGAACCACCGAACCGGTGCCATCTGGGACAAGACGATGCAGAACAAGCACATCCTTCGCGGATTGGAACTCGCCGGATTTCGCAAATCGACGGTGGGTACAGAAGAGACCCCTGCCGTGTCAGACGAAGTCATGTCACTTGACGTTTTTCCCAATCCGTTCTCACACGTCGCAACCATTTCCGTTTCAAACACCCGCAGTGCACACCTGCGCCTTTCGGTTTTCGATGCACTGGGTCGTCGGGTAGCGACGCCTGCAGATGCGTGGTACGCTGCCGGCCAACATATCATACGATGGGCCCCGGATGCACTCGCGAATGGGGTATATTTCATCAGACTGGACGCCGAAGGCGCTCCGGCCGTGACATCATTTCGCAGCGTCGTCCTCGTCCGATGACGCCTGCGGCTCGCAGGTGACTTCCGATGGAAGCACCCTTTCGATTGCAAACGAATCAGTACCGGTCATGCGAATTACGGGGCGAAGGTCAGGGAGCTCTTCCCGCTCATCCTTAACGCGATCAGGAGTCGCGATCCTATCTGCCATTGTTGTTTGTTTCTCATTGGTCGGCTGCTCGGGTGCGCAGAACGCCCGGACAAGCGACGCGACCGTTGCGAGGTGGTCCGGACTTGACGAAGACGTGCTCGTCGATTCGCTGCTGTCCATCATGACGGTTGAAGAGAAACTCGGGCAGCTTACCCAGTACACCGGCCGTTGGTCGGTCACCGGGCCCACCGTTCCACAGGGCGGCGAGGAAGAAATGCGTGCCGGACGGATCGGCTCGTTTCTGAACATTGTTGGCGCCGACGCGACACGCACGGTTCAGCGAATTGCTGTCGAGGAGTCGCGCCTCGGCATACCGGTGATCTTCGGACACGACGTGATCCACGGGTTCAGAACGATCTTCCCCGTGCCGCTTGCGGAGGCAGCTTCGTTCAATCCGCAACTGATCGAGCATGCGGCTCGGATCGCGGCGCGCGAAGCGTCATCGTCCGGCGTTCACTGGACATTCGCGCCGATGGTCGACATTGCGAGGGACGCCCGATGGGGGCGGATCGTTGAGGGCAGCGGCGAGGACCCGTATCTCGGAAGTGTTCTGGGAGCGGCACGGGTCAGGGGCTTTCAGGGCATCGACCTCGCGGCCGACTCAACCATTCTCGCGACGGCCAAGCACTTTGCCGCGTACGGCGGGGCCGAAGCCGGCCGCGATTACAACACCGTTGAATTGAGTGAGCGCACCCTTCGCGAAGTCTACCTCCCTCCCTACAAAGCGGCAGTGGACGCGGGTGTACAGACGCTGATGAGTTCCTTCAACGAGATCGGCGGCGAACCGGCCACCGGCAGCCACCGCCTCTTCACCGAGCTTCTCCGAGATGAGTGGGGCTTCGACGGAATGGTCGTCGCGGACTACACGGCGGTCTGGGAACTGATCAACCACGGTATCGCGGCCGATAGCACGGAGGCCGGTATTCGTGCGCTGTCCGCCGGCGTGGACATGAGCATGGTCGATGGGATCTACTCGAAGAACCTGCCGGCCGTAGCGGGTACGAAGCGACTTCCGATGGAGGTTGTCGACAGGGCGGTTGCTCGTGTGCTGCGCGCGAAACATCGCGCCGGACTTTTCGACGATCCGTATCGCTACAACGACGTCGCCCGGGAACGTGCGACATTGCTTGCGCCGGAGCACCGGGATTTCGCCCGAACCGTTGCCCAACAATCCATCGTGTTGTTGAAGAACGACCGTAACACACTTCCGCTTTCACGGGACCTCGGCTCCGTAGCCGTTATCGGCGCGCTCGCCGCCGATTCACTCTCGGCGCTCGGCTCGTGGGCCGCCCTCGGCCGAAAGGAAGAAGCAATTCCAATTCTCGCAGGACTTCGTGAGGCACTGCCGAAGGCTCGCGTGACCTTCGCGCCCGGTTACCTGCCCGCCACCGGTGGATTTAGCGAGATAGTCGCCGCGATGCTTAGCGAAGACAAGTCCGGCTTCGCGGCTGCAATCGACGCAGTGAATGCGTCGGATGCTGTAGTCCTCGTTGTCGGCGAGCATCGTGAACTCGCTGGCGAGGCGGCAAGCCGGGCGGACATCGGGCTGCCCGGTGTACAGCTCGATCTCGCGAAAGAAGTCCTTCGAGCAGCCGGCAACAAGCCGGTCGTCGTCGTGTTGACCAATGGCCGTCCACTCGCAATCCCGTGGCTCGCGGATAATGCTCCCGCGATCCTGGAAACGTGGCAGCTCGGATCCGAGATGGGAAATGCCGTGACGGATATCCTTCTTGGTGACGTCAATCCGTCCGGTAAACTTCCCGCGACGTTCCCGCGAGCGGTAGGACAGGAGCCGATCTACTACAACCACAAGCACACGGGACGCCCCCCGGATCCGAATCAGAAATACACGTCCAAATACATCGATGTGCCCTGGACGCCGCAGTATCCTTTCGGATACGGACTCAGCTACACCACTTTCGAGATCACGAATCTGAAGCTCGATCGCAATCGTGTGAGAAAGGGTGAAACGGTTCGAGTGACGGTTGATGTTCGCAACAGCGGCAGCCGCCGCGGCGCCGAGGTAGTGCAGCTCTACATCCGTGATGACGTTGCCACGGTGACGCAACCAGTCAAGCAGCTTCGCGGTTTCGAGCGCGTAGAACTCGAGCCGGGAGAGACACGATCGGTGTCATTTACCGTTGACGCGGAAGACCTTCAGTTCTGGGGACTCGACGGCGGATGGGTTGTTGAACCCGGCTCGTTCACCCTGTACGTGGGTGCCTCGTCGGAAGACGTCATCGAGTCGCAGTTCGAACTGCTCGACTGACGCGATCCGTTCGATCCGCCAATCGACTATAACCTGACTCAGGAGGTAGACGTGTCCGACGTGCGCTCCAATCGTTCAAGCTTCTCGATAAACACGATGCCACTCTCTCAACGGCCGTCCGGGGTCCCCTTGTTCGCGACGGTGAACCTGGTATTGGCATTTGCTCTTTTCGCCGGAGGCTGTAGTCGCGAAACGGCGCCCGACCTTCGGGTCAACATTGTCGACGCGGTCGAACTGGACGACTCCACGCGAGCTTTCCTGGACGATCTGCAGCGACGCACGTTCAACTGGTTCTGGGAAACGACGGATCCGGAGACGGGACTCGTACACGACCGTTACCCAAGGCGGCAGTTCTCGTCCATCGCCGCCACAGCCCCGCGAGCTTGATGCGAAATGGACGGCGGCGCAGATCGAGCTGAAGGACCGGTTGGCGGCGCGCTTCGGTGATCGCGTGATCGACTTCCGGGACGGCTTCGGCACGCCGGATGGTGACCAGGACCCGAAGTGGGATGCCGGCGATAACCTGCACTACAACAACCGGGCGCATGGGATCATGTTCGAACGCGTGCGAGATGCAGGAATTGAGTCGGTCGTGAAATAGGCTTCCTCGACTAACCCGTCGGTTGTAGCGGAACACTCCGGTTCCCCTCAGGATCTCAGATTCGATTTCCTGGGAGTTGTCTCGAGTCACCGTCACAGGCGATGTGCTGAATCGCGTAAACGAATCACGCACAACATGTGTCCCACGAGTCTCAGCCCGTCCTTCGCATAGAGACTCCTCGTTCAGTGCCGCAATCGCTCATCCTTGCTGTTGTCGCCTTGCTCGGCACGCTGTCCTCGTGCCAGACGCCCGAGCCGTCGTCCAACTACGACATCGTTCTTTCAGCTCTCGACCGCTACCGCGTGGTCGCAGTCGGTGAGAACCACGGACACGTTGAGTTTCATAACTGGCTGTTGGGACTCCTCGAGTTGCCCGCCGCGACGAACAAGATCGACGATATCGCCGTCGAATGGGGCAATGCACTCTATCAGAATCAAATCGATCGATACATCGACGGCGGCGAGGTTCCATGGGACTCCGTAACGATCGCGTGGCGGAACACCATCGTTTCGCCAAACACGGTCTGGGATGCCGCTGTCTACGCGCAGTTCTTTCGGGAAATCCGCCGAATCAATTCGACGCTCGGGCCCGACAAACGGTACCGTGTCATCCTCACAGATTCCCCGGTCGACTGGGACAAGGTCGAGTCGCGCGAGGATCTACGTCCGTTCTACGATCGCGCGGCCGCCATGGCCGAGACGGTACGACGGGAATCGCTGCTGAAAGGAAGGCGTTCGCTGTTCGTCGCCGGCGCACTCCACGTCGCCAGAATTCCACGACGACGTGTACGCGACGATGGGTTGTCCGTCGGGGAGATCACGCCCGTCGCGTGGATCGAGCTGCGAAACCCAGGAAGTGTGTTTGTCATCCAGTCGATGGCTAGAGCGGGCGAGCTCGGACTATCGGAACTTTCGACGATCGGAGCGCCGCACGTCGTTGGGCTATCGCGCGATCGTTCCCCCGGAACCATCTCCGCGAATGCAACAACAACACTTCGCGACCGGGACGGTACACGATCGAACGTGTATGGCGACGCGGTACTTGCGGATGTCGCGGATGCTGTGATCCTCTGGGACGCGTCCGACGTGACGCTCGAGGACGCAGACGCGTCCGTTTACACGATCGACTGGTACTGGGCCGAACTCGATCGCCGCAGTCGGATCGTCCGCGGCCAGCCGATGGATCCGTCGCTGCGTCGATGACGGCTAAACAAGCTCCAGGAGGCTGCTTGCGTGCGCCAATGCGACGTGGTGCCGTTGTCCGCCGACAAGGATGAACGGAACGCCCGCTGCGAGCGCCCCTCCGCCATCCCGAAATGCCGAATCCCCGATGACAATCGCGTCATCAGGTTCTGCCTTCATGATACGGAGCGCGGTTCGCATCAACGCCGGCGACGGCTTGACACTTCCGATATCAGACGAGATTACAACCGCTTCGAAGAGGTGGAGAATACCGGCGCGATCAAGTTCGTCTATCCACAGAGACTTCTCGGCCCAGATGTCGCCGACGATTCCCAGACGATGACGCGTTGCGAGGGCTCGCACGGCTTCTGAGTATTCGTCCGGAATCCGCCCCAATTCGTGTCGAGCGAAAACCGCAGCAAGTCGACCAACCTCGTCGTCACTCAGGCCAGGGTTGACGACGGCGAGCGCCTCCTCGACGCGCGGAAAATTGTCAAAAAATCCCGGATCATTGTAACGCACGGCAAGATGATCAAAGACGGTCTTGATTGATCCGTTTACCGTGTCGCGATCGCGTGTGCCCCCGAACTCCCGGTAGGCAAGCCAATAGTCCTCGTCGGGACCAAATCGATCCCCGCCAAACATGAAGGTGCCGTTCATGTCGAGCAGTACAATTTCGCGATGCAGTGTCATGTGCTGCGAATGCGTTCGACGTCCTGAAGCGGCGGGGCACCGAACATTCCCTTGTAGTCGCGACTGAAGTGCGATGCGCTCGTGTAGCCAACTCTGTAACCGGCGGATGCTGCATCAAGATCGTCGGACAGCAGCAACCGTCGAGCCTCCTGTAGTCGGATCTGCTTCTGAAACTGAATCGGCGACATCCCCGTGATCGTCTTAAACTGGTGGTGGAACCGGGACGTGCTCAATCCGACTTCTCCGGCGAGCGCGTCAACCGACAACGGCTGGTCGAAAGCAGAATTAATGCGGCGGATGGCGGCGGATATTCTGTTGCTGTGTCCGCCGAGCAGCGCGACATGCCGAAGGCGATCACCCTGCGACCCCTGAAGCAGCCTGAAGATGATTTCACGTTTGATGAGTGGCGCCAGCATGTCGCGCTCGTCGGGCCTGTCGATCAATCGAACAAGACGCAGCGCCGCATCGAGGAGGTCCTCCTCAAGCGGACTCACTGCGAGGGCCATGGCGTCGGATCGGCCACGGCCGACTAGAACGCCCGCCTCGATCATCACGGAACTTACCGTCGCTGGGTCCAGCCTCAGGATCATGCTGAGATACGGTTCATCCGGGGAAGCCTCAATGACCTCGCCCGCGATCGGCAGCTCAGCAGCAACGAGCAGGTAGTGGTAGGGATCGTATCGGTGCCTGTCGTTTCCGAGATGTACAACCTTCGCTCCCTGCGCCATCACGCACAAGGACGGATACGAAACGCTGTGCAGGGGCTCAGTTGGGACAGACGATCGATGAAGGGTCAGTCCGTCCAACGCGTCTGTTCGCCCGTCTTCAGGGACCGCATCGGAAATTCGTCGAATCAGCTCGGCGCGGTCGGCGAGTTCCCTCGGCGAGACGTTTGTTCGTTTCATGTCAATTAACGGTTGGGTAGCAGGATTCATCAACAAGTCAGCAGTATCGTGCTATCACGACCGGCAACCATTCTATTCTTCGACCATAATATAGACATGTACCCGGCGTGCAATTAGCGTCTCACGATATTTTTGGGCAATCGCTTGAACGAAATATGCGGATGCCGGAAACGAGCAAACGAACAAACGAATGGAGGACAATCGAAATGAAAGTCGAACGAGCAGGATCGCACCCATCAAGCAAGGGTCCGTCAGATTGGTTTACCGGAACCGTGCGTATCGATCCTCTCTTCCGCGCAGAAGAGCCCGGTCGCGTGGCGGGCGCAAGCGTTACGTTTGAACCCGGTGCACGAACGGCCTGGCACACGCATCCCCTCGGCCAAACGCTGCTGATCACGTCCGGCTCGGGGCGTGTACAGCGTGACGGTGGTCCAATCGAAGAGGTGCGGACCGGCGATGTCGTCTGGTTTCCGGCAGGCGAAAAACACTGGCACGGGGCGTCACCCGAAACCGCGATGTCGCACATCGCGATTCAGGAAAGCCTCGACGGTGCGGCTGTCGACTGGCTCGAACACGTCACTGACGAACAGTACGAAATCGGAGATTAGTCATGCCGCACATCATTGTGAAGCTCTGGCCCGGAAAGTCGGAGGCGCAGAAGAAGCGCCTTGCTGAAGAGATCTCGAAAGACGTCGCAGCCATACTCGGCTACGGCGAAGAGTCGGTTTCGGTGGCAATGCGCGAGGTTCCGGCCGCCGAATGGAAAGCAGACGTGTATGACCCGGACATCATCGAAACCGAAGATGTCATTTACAAGAAGCCTGGCTACCGCATGTAGTCTGAAAATCGTATAGAACAAAAAGACATGATCAAGGACAAAGTTGTAATTATCACTGGCGCATCCTCTGGAATTGGTGAGGCGACAGCAAGACTACTCGCAAGCAAGGGTGCAAATGTAGTTCTCGGCGCTCGCCGCGAAGACAAACTCAAGGCTATTGTCGACGAAATCCGAGCCAACGGAGGCGAAGCCGCTTTCCAGGAGTTGGACGTTACGTCGCCGCACCAGAATGAACGTATTGTCACGCTCGCGAAAGAAACCTTCGGCGGCGTCGATGCCATGTTTCTGAATGCCGGCATCATGCCGAACTCACCGATCTCCGCCTTGAAGACCGACGACTGGAACCGCCTCGTGGACATCAACATCAAGGGCGTCCTGAATGGAGTCGCGGCCGTTCTGCCGACGTTCATCGACCAGAAGCGCGGACACTTCATCGCAACCTCGTCCGTCGCGGGTATCAAGTTCTACCCTGACAGCGGCGTGTATGGCGGGACGAAGTGGTTTGTTCGCGCGTTCATGGAAGTACTCAGAATGGAATCGGCCATGGAGGGAACGAACATCCGGACCGCGACCATCTATCCGGCAGCAATCAACACCGAACTTCTGGACACGATCACTGTCGAGTCAACGGCAAAGAACATGGAGCGCCTCTACGACGCCGTTGGCATCTCACCGGATCGCATTGCAAATGTCGTCGCCGTCGCGATCGACCAGCCCGAAGACACTACCATCAGCGAGTTCACGGTGGGGCCGGTCAAGCAGCCGTGGTAGAACCGGCACGTTGGACGCGACGCGAGTCATTCATTCGAACGCTTCTGGGACCGCGCGCCTATATAGTCGGCGGTCGAGCCGTCCCACCAGCAACGTTCGAAACGACCACTCACAAAGCGGTGTTCACAGTTCGGGTACTCATAAATCAGGTGCGCGCACTCAGGGCAAAGGTCGTTCATCGAAGACAACGAGATGCTGAACAGGCTTCCGCATTCGTCACAGGTCGCGCCTCGCGACGCGTTGGAGGGAGAGCCGTCTCCTGCCTCTTGTTTCGCATACATAGTACCCCGCCACCGCTCGAAAATAACCGACTTCCTCACCCCATCGAGCGAGATCGGTCACGCACGTCCACCGGCGAATCCTGATACCAGTACACGACAATCCCGAACCTAACAATGCCGCCGCCCTCCGCCTTCGCTTTCAGCAGCGGAAGGTTCTTCAGCTCGTGCCGATAGTTGATCCGCGCAATCAGCGAGTCGTCAAAACGGACCGGATCATTCAGGAGAAAGCGATAACAAGCCAGTTTCGTGACGCCCTCATCATCATTTAGAAACGTCGTACCCGAGTGGTTGTCGTACCAAAGCTTGCGCCAGTTCCAACTGAACCCGAAAAAGTCCTCCGTGCCGAGATAGTTGCAGGTCGGTTCGACAGAGCCGTCGATAAAAAACTCGTCGTTGCCTTCGCATATTCCCTGGTTCTCGAGAAAATGTGAACAGCTGGAAACTGCCGTCAAGTGACATCCGGCGAAATGACCCTTACCCTTCGTTTCGAGCAGTGTGATTTGATCGTCGGGCAAGGAAACAGTTGTGTCGATCCACCTCGCATGGAAACAGGAATCGTCGTTCTCCCACTCAGGCGTTTGTTCGCCCGTGACGTAGCCGTACCCCGTCACCTTGTGGTCTGTGTGGTTGACCAGCTCGATAAGCACCTCCTTTCGGAAGGGCATCGGCAAATAGCAGAACAAGGAATTGGTCGGTCGTTTGGCCATCACGATGCTGGCGAAGTGGATCGACTCACTCCCGAACGAATCACAGAAGAAGTCCCCAACGGGCGCCAGTACGGACGGATAGCCGCACCCATCGTACGTGACCGACAGATAAACATTGCGCAACAGTTCGTCGCGGTCGGCACCGTCTATGTTCACTGTCAAGTGAATCGTTCGGACAATTCCGGGTCCGTCAAACCGCGCGATTTCAACTGTGCTGCGGGCTTCGAGGTCGGGCAGCTCTGGATAATAATCGTGATTCCAAAGGCTGTTCTGCATGACCGACTTGTACGGTCTGATTTTGTGCAGGTCGAGATCGTGCGTCATGAAGGTCTGGGCCGGGCGGGTTGAGAGCGATTGGTGGACACATGTTTCCAAAACACAACATTTGCTGCACGCCGATACCATCAGGCGCGTGGCGAATCCGAAATATAGGTCCGAATTCGGGGACGGCGATCAAATCTGCCTTGCCTTACTCATCATCCGCATCCATATTGCGTGTGGTTCCGGATGTTGGCTGGGGAGAGAAGAGACGATTCGAAAATCCTCGACGAAAGAACAGCGGTGGCCCCAATGAAATGTGTCTTCGACCTTTCACGGAGAATAGGCGCAACGTCCATTGTCCTGCTGGCGGGACTGAGCCTGTCCGCAGCTTCGGCCGCCGGACAGTCCGCTGACTCGACCTATCTCCCGCTCCAGGTAGGCAACTCCTGGACAATGGCCTATATCCTGGATCCACCATTTGAACCGTGGGATACAGTCGCCGTCGGAACCTTCGAGATTGCCGGCACGGCGATCGTGAACGCAAACGAATACACCCTGCTATCGCATCACCTTGCTTTCGCCGACACGATAAGGGCGGCCGCCGATGGCAACATCTACGCATTGACGAATGGGATCGAGCAGCTGCTTTTCGACTTTACTGCGGATGGTGACTCGGCCTATACGTTCGCCGCATTGGGATTCGAAGCGCCCTACCAGGTGAGTGTGAAAAAGGGCATGTCCGTTCAAACATTCGTTGGGACGTTCGACAACTGCATCTCGTTCGCTTTTGATGTGCCGGAATCGATCGATGAAGAAATCGGCTACACCTTCGCTCCAGGTGTTGGCCTCGTTGCGTTTTCTGGTGCGTGGGAGTACGGCTGGCTCGTCCAAGGAAAAGTTGGCGAGCGGATCTACATAACCGGGGTTGACGACGCGGCCAAGATCGCGACCCTGGATCCGCTTTCCGTCTTCCCCAACCCTGTCTCAACGGACCTGAACCTCGTTGTCACAAGCGAGCGGCCCGGTCGCGTTCGGGTCAGCGTTTTCGACATTCAGGGGCGGACGATTCGATCGTTCGAGGCGGTCGTTTCACAAGGAAGTAACACCGTGAAGGTCGACGCGGCCGGGCTTGCTGCGGGTATGTATGCGCTGAGAGTCGTACCGGAAGATCACAAGTCGTCGGCACGCACGACCCAGTTTGTTGTCGCGAAAAATTAATACAGCAGATAAATTCCGATCGGTGCGAGCGTATTCCACATCGCATGCGCAACGATGGGAGCAGTGAGTCGGCCGCGCCAGACGAAGAGCAGCGTCAACAGCAATCCGCCGAAGAGTCCGGTGTCGATCATACCTGGCAGTCCCTGATAGCCGTGTCCGGCTGCGAACGTCAGGGTTGCGGCAGCAACCGTCACGTACATCGCGAGGCGCGAGCCGCCAAGCAGTCGCCAGACCGTGTGAAAGAACAAGCCTCGGAATAGCAGCTCCTCGAAGAACACACCGGTCCACGCCAGCACAACAAACCCGCCGACGCCTACCAGGGAATCGCCGAGCCTTTCACTCTCAACGACGATATCCGCGCGCGAGGCACCGCCGGTTGCCGGGATGATGACGAGGAACTGGAGCGCTGCGTAAACGACAGCGACAACAAGACCGATCATGGCGTCTCGTCTCCAGCCATCGGCAACGAGACCAACGTCGCGAAATCGCAGATTCGCAATTCGGAGACCGAGGGCGAGTGCGGCCAGCCCCAACGAAACCTTCAGCAGGCCGACAAGCGCGAACGTCGATCCTTCAAGAGGCAGGTGCAGTACGACCTGCGGAATCGCCTGGGATGCGAAATCGGCTGAGACGGCCAGAACCGCGCCGACGACCAGCGCCGCGGCCCACCGAACGCGTGAGATGGGTTCGGAACGTGCGTTGAGCGGACGAGGGAGCGTGGCGGCAACGGCAGTCATTCGGCAAGTGTTTGGGTTTGCAGTTGACACCGCTACGACGAAATACGGTCGGAGGATGCGGCCCGAAACAATCAGGTCATGGAGCCGCCGGTCGTATTTCCATCGGGGCTGTTGAGTAAGTTGAAGTAATCCTGCCGTTGGTTCGTCTACCAATTTATGGAA
>JAGQWL010000385.1 GCA_020437385.1 Bacteroidota bacterium | reverse complement strand
GAGGCGCCCATGAGGAACGTCATGAAGAGCCGTGTTTCGCTGAACCACGCGTGGCCGAGAATGTCGAACGAGTTCAGATACGTCAGCAGATACATCGCAACCATCGAAGTTGCGATCATCGCAAAGAAGCGCAGGTAGGTGGGATCTGCCTTCGGTTCGGGTGAATCACCATGGTGATTTTCCATTGCATCGATCGGGTCTCGCGCGCTGTTGAACAATAGGACGCGTTTCGGCGTGGGGGACCGAACCGAGTAGATGGTTACAGGCGCAAGCCGCTGCTGTTCCGCGGATGATCGTGCTTGCCATCACGCCGACGCAATTCATTGGCGCCGACGGCGAGAAAAACGATACCGACCGCCAGAAATGCACTGCTGCCAGTGATCCCGAGGACCATGAACGTAAGACCGAGGACCACAAACGCTGATCCGCGTCCGCCGAGCCTGTTATCAAGAGATTTGCTTCGCATGGATTCGTTCTCGACTGGTGCACTGAGCGTGACGGTACGATGCGGATGTCACCGGGTTTCGCCGGTATCGCGTGCGAGCCCCGAGCGTCGGAGTCCTGTCGCCGCAACCGCTCGTCGCGGAGTTCGCTCCAGCGCGCGTCCAAACGCATCCGCGGCCTCCGCGTTGCGACCAAGCTTGAGCAACGCCGCACCGAGCACCTCGTGCGCGGGTTGTATCGGCTCCGGCGGACCGTACTCCAGCGGCAGCGCGTCTTCTGCAGCGGCCGCCTGCTTCAACAGTTCGATACCCTTGTCCCGCTGACCGTTATGGATGGCGATGAGTCCAGCGAGGTCGTTGATCTGGAAGGCCATTCCCGGACTGACCGGTCGTCTGCTGGCAACAAGCGCTTTCGCTTTCGAGTCATCACCAAGCTGGAGCTCCGCGAGTGCGTCGGTAATCTGGTACCGTTGACGCGGCGAACCGTAACCCACGACCTCCTCATCGTCCGGAACGCGGTCAACATCAACCGACCATCTTTCTGCCGCCGTCCAATCCTGCGTGTCCACAACTTGACGCGCTCGCATCGACGTGAAGTAGGCCCACTCGCCGTAGCGGGCTTCACCCTTGACGCGCTCGTAGCAACGATCCATCAGCTCCTCTGCTTTCGTCGTCTCTCCGAGCTGCAGATATCCGTACTGGAGCCACGACGAGTAATGACCGCAGACGTTCGGTCGTCCGCCGTTCTTCTCGTTTTCGGTATCCTGCACATCGCTCGCGCGGATGTTCGCCGCGACGGTTTCGTCCCACATGCCGAGGGCGACGAAGATATGCGATGTCATGTGTTGTGCATGAGCGGCACCGGGCGCGATTTCGGAATAGGCGCGCGCTGCCGGGAGCCCGAGCGGCGCATGAATCGGATCGTCGAAGGAATGGATGATGTAGTGGGCCGCACCGGGGTGATTCGGATTGCGTTCGAAAACCGGAAGCACCAGCGCCGCTGCTCGCATGTAGGTCGCGAAATCGCGCGCACCGTTCTTCGTGCCGAGTATTGAAAGCGCGTAAAAGGCGGTCGCCTCGTCATCGTCGGGATACGCTTCGTGCAGCGACCTCATCGCCTGCATGTACGCGTCGTCACGCTCGGTCTTGGATCCGTCGTGGCCGTACAGAATCTCTACGGCATCCATGAAGCGCTTCTCGCGATCTGACCCAGCCTTCGCCCGTCGGGCGTCGGGTGATGGAGCAAGGCGTTCGAGGACCTCCTTCCCCGCCTCACCGTCGTGCTGCGCCCACAACGAGTGATTGTAGGTCATCGCCTCGCCCCAGTACGCCATAGCGAAATCCGGATCCATGAGTTGCGCCTCGCGAAAGGCATCCGCTGCCGAGCCGTACTCGAAGCTGTGCAGCAACAACACCCCTCGGTAGAATGATTCCTGTGCGGATGCGGAGCCGGAGTTGGGAAAGGAGATTGCCCCGAGTCCCTCGATGCCGACAAGCTTTTGATCCACTCCGGTCATCGATCGCACGGACGACGGGTTCTGTGCACAGGCCAGCGGGACAGCGCCGATCAGGACCAGCGCAGGAAGTAGCGCGCGCGCGTGCGCGAAGGGCGAGGTGAACGACATTTGGAATTGAGGTAAGGAAGGTCGCGATCTGCGATCGCGGATTCGAAGAAGCGAGGAAGACAGGAAGATAGGGGCGCACGCTCAGAGATTGCACTGAGGCGAGGGGATTGCACGAATCAAGTGCAGAAGGGATGTTCATCCCGGGACATCGGGGGACATCACAGCAAAATAATGACCCTAGGAAGTCAGAGGGTCAAGGGCCGCTACGGCTTCGACGCGGCGTGTTGGTAACGTCAGCGGCGCACAACCACCCCCGTTGTGTACACGCGTCCGTTCAGTTCGACACGAATGCCATACCAACCGGCAGTGAGCGGACTATCCGCAATGGGGAGATCGACGACGCTTCGAGCAGGGACCGCAACCGTCGACCGGGAAAGAACCCGACCGAGTGCATCCACAATCGATACGGACGCGACGCCCGATCCATTCGAGTGAAAGCGCGCCGTGAACCGACCTCGGCTGGGATTGGGCCACAGCTCAAGACGTTCGACGAACTCCGCCGCCCCGCCACTGTCCTCCACGTAGGCCGGCGTCATCCCTTCAACGATAGCAACGGTCTGATCGACAGGCACGTCGGTCAGCTCATCGAAAACCCCCGACGGCCAGTTAACGGTCAACGAAGCCACCGTGGCCGCATTGCCGAGGCCGAAGTGTACCGTGTAATCGTTCGTCCCGTTAAACGTATTCTGACTCGATACGTCGCGGCGCTGCGTGACAACCGTCGTGTCCGTCATCGCGGTTACGCGAACGACTGCTCCGATCCCCGACCGATTTGACTGGCGCCCCGTCAACGTCACCTTCAGCCAGTGATTTCCGTTGTCAAGCTCATTCTTGTAGAGGAAGTTCGCGGGCATTGTTGTCTGACCAAACAGCGTCGGCACAAAAAGATCGAGGTCGCCGTCGTCGTCATAGTCTGCCGATACGCCGCCCCAGCTTCGCGACACGTCGGACGTGAGCGGCGACACGAGTAGTCGCTCGAATCCGCCGTTGCCGTCGTTTCGGAACAGTCGGTTGGCCGCACCGGTCGGGAAGCCGTCTTCTACAACGAATACGTCGATGAAGCCGTCATTGTCATAGTCACCCCAGACGTTCGCGAGCGACTGACCGCTCAGCGTCACGAGAAGGCCCGTCGTGACCGGCACAAACGTGCCGTCATCATTGCGAAAGAAGTCGTCGCGAAGGCCGCCCGCAACACCGCCCGAATAGTTCGTCCGAAAGGCGTCAAGGTCTCCATCGTTGTCGTAGTCGATCCAGTTCCAGACCTGCCCATCCGCATTCTTGGCCAGCGGCAGACCATTGATTCGTTCGAACGTGGCCTCGCCTGATTCAGTCAGCAGATTCTTGTAGAGATAATCGGGTGCCTGCGATCCATCCGCCGGACCGCTGCCGACGAACAAATCGAAATCACCGTCGGCGTCGTAGTCGGACCACGTTCCGACGGTATAGGGCGCAAAGCCCGTCACGATAGGGCCTGTCGTAACGCGTTCAAACTCCCCTTCGCCGGTACCTCGAAACAGGAAATTGTTCTGACTTGGCGAACCGACAAAGCCGGCGGGATGCGCGAAGAACAGATCCGCATTTCCGTCGGCATCGTAATCGGCCCAGGAGCACGACCACGCTCGCACGGATTGGGTGGCGGGCAAGAGAGCGGTGGTCACGTCCGTGAAGATCCCGTTGCCGTCATTGCGGATGAGTTTCGACGGCGTCCCGACGAGTGCAACGTCGAGGTCGCCGTCGTTGTCGTAATCCGCCCAGCAGCTTCCGATCGAAGAGCTGGAGGTGATCGGCGGCGCTGCCGGAAGACTGAACGACCCACCGTCATTTCGATAGAGGAAGTTGATCGTGCTTCGATTCGACACAAAAAGATCCGGATCCCCATCGCCGTCGTAGTCGATCCAGCTTGCGCCGGGGGCGTCGGCAACGTCCGTTGCGGGCGGCCCTTCCAGCACCCGCGAAAAGGTTTGCGCGCTCGCACCCGGTGCATGCGCCCAGGTCAGTGCCGCCGAAAACAACATTGCCGTGCACAAGCGAATCCCTTTCATCTTCGTCTCCGGGTGGATTAGACTGTCTCGAGGTCTGCGAAACTAGACGCGATTCGGGCATGCATAAAGGCATGCAATCGTGACTCAAACCGCATTGATGTCGATTCATCACAAAGACGAAACGCAGCAGTCGCGACGAGGTAGCATCCGCAAGAATTCGCGTACGGACGCGCCGTCGATTGTCATCGAGCAATGGGTTATGGACTTGAAGTCAAGGAGCACGAACATGCCTGGGAGAACCGCCGACGGGCGCGTACCACTGAAGATGCATGCCCGATGGCTGCTGTTGGCTGGCGCTTCGGTCCTTGTTTCGGCGTGCAACTCGGATTCACCCGTCGGCGCTGCCGACAATCGCGCGCCGTCGTTCGTGTCGACCCCGATAAAATCAGCCGAACACAATCGCGCGTATTCCTACACGGTCGACGCCGCGGACCCGGACGGCGACAGCGTCAGCGTCACGGCGCCGGTTCTCCCACGATGGATGACGTTCAACGGTGCGACGCGCACATTGTCCGGCACGGCCGGGTGGGACAACCTCGGATCGTTCCCGGTAAGCGTCGCGGCGTCGGATGGAGAGGAGACGGTGACGCAGCCATTCAGTATCAACGTCGTTCGCGGAGAGATCGTCTGCAATCAGGAGTTCGGAAGCCCGGACAGTTCGGCATATCGTCTCCCGTTCAGTGTTGGCCGATCGTATCGGGTCATCCAGTCGTACTGTCCTGCGAACCCCGCCTGGGGCCATCACAACTGGTTCGCTTACGATTTCGACATGGCGATCGGCGACACGGTTCTCGCATCAAGATCGGGAACGGTGTTCGCGGTCGTCGAGGGGAACGCCAATGGAACGGACTGCTCAGGTGGAAAGGAGAACTTCGTCTTCGTCGCACACGACGACGGTACGGCGATGCAGTACGTTCACCTTACAACAAACGGGGCGCTTGTTTCGCGACAGGAGCGCGTAGCGCAGGGGCAGCCTATCGGGTTGTCTGGAAACTCAGGCTGTTCATCCGGACCGCACCTCCACGTGGCGTTGTTTCGATCGCTGACAAACTTCGACCGTCAGTCGACGCTGCCTTTCAACTATCGGAATGCTGTTGGTGCGCTCGACGTCAACCACGGGTTGCTGCAGAATGGGCAGTACACGGCGAACTGAGTGACGCGCGATCTTCGATCGCGCTCACGAATGAAGGAATGATGGAATGAAGGAATGAATGGGAGAATGGGGGAATGGGAGAATACGGGACACTCGCTTCGCTCGCGAAGTAATCAGTAATCAGTGATCAGTGATCAGTCGTGGTCTCGGTCGATGGTTCGTGGCTGCTGCGTGGAACGCGGCAGGTCGCGTCATCAGTCACAAGTAATCAGTGGGGCGGGCGCCGGGATGAAAAGGCTCGTTCCGAGTGATCCTTCATTTCTTAATTCCTTAATTCCTTCATTCCTTAATTCCTTCATTCCTTCACTCGTTATTCCGGAAGCATCGCGCGATACACATCCGCCTTCGCGTCGTCGCCCTGCTTTTCATAAAACGCCACAAGTCGCTGAATCGCCGCGCGATCCGGACCGTTTGCTGACTGAATCCGCCGGAGTCCCTCAACGAGGTGTTTCTCCGCCTCGCGGTTGCGCCCCATATCCATGAGCGCGTTTCCAAGAGAGCTTTCCGCAACACCGGTCCGCCACGAATCCGGGCCGTCGACCTGCATGCGGAGTTCGAAGGTCTCCCGCAGGAGCGGTTCTCCCTTGGCAGGCTGGCCGAGCCGAACGTACTGGTAGCCGCGCCCGCCGAGTGTTTCGAGCACGGCACCGTGGGTCCGCGGCAACGTCTTTATCAGCACGTCGTACGCCTGTTGATACAGATCAAGCGCCTTCTCGTTGTTGCCCATCCGCGATTCCGCGATACCCATATTCAGCAGCGTATAGCCGACGTACGGATGATCAGGGCCCAGATTGCGGACATTCGCCTGCCTGACCTGGTCGTACAGCGCAATGGATTCATCGAAACGCCCCATGCTGGACAGTACGACCGCCAGATTATGCCGCGTGTCGGCAACTGCCGAATGCCATTCACCGAGTGTCTCGAGCCGAATCGCCAGGGCCTCACGCACCATCGCCTCTGCTTCGTCAAGCTTCCGCTGCTCCTGCAGCGCCACACCGAGGTTGTCGAGGGTCTCGGCAATTGTCGGATGATTTTCCGGAAGCAATTTCTTCCGAATCGCAAGTGCCTCTCGGTACACCGGCTCACCCTCCGCCGGCCGACCATGATCGGTCAGCATTCGGCCGAGTATCATCAGGGACGACGCAACGTCCAGACTCTCTTCACCGAAAAGTTTTCGCTGCAGTTCTAGCGCATTCGCAATCGAAAGCTCCGCTGCATCGTACTCACCCTTCTTGCGCTGAACGCTGGCACGCTCCACAAGCGATTGCACGTACGGTGCGGACGCTTCTCCGAAGAGTGCGCGACGAATCGTCATCGCCTCTCCCAGCAACGAGTCCGCGCTGTCGTACCGCCCCATATACGACCGCACAGCACCCAACTCGTGCAGGCTTTCAGACAGCTTCTCGCGGTCCGAGGGCGCGAGGCTCCGGCGCGTCGCGACAACCTCGCTCAGCAATGAATCAGCGCGGGCATACATGCTCAGTCCGCTGTACACTCTCCCGACGGTCTGCAGCGTGTTCGCCTGGAGGAGCGGCCTGTCCGCGAGCGTGCGCCGGGCGCGAACGACGCCGCGGTCCAGAAGGTCGGCGGCCCGCAGTGTATCGGGTCGCTGCGTGTCAATGGAGAAAGGATCCGCTGCATCAAAAAGATCCTGCAGAAACGTTGCCGTCGCCTGGGCCGTGTCGCGTTCAGCGATGGTCTGGCGCCGTTGCTGATCCAAGGCAAACAGAAAGCCGACGAGAGCGACGAGTGCAACTGCGGCGGCCGCAACGCCCCATGTATGGCGTTTCACAAACTTGCTCGCTCGATATCGGATCGTGCTCTTCCTGGCAACGAGCGGCAGGCCCTCCCGTCTGCGCCGGAGATCTTCACGCAGCGCATCCGCAGAGATGTAGCGAAGCTGCGGATCTTCCTGCAGGGCGGTTATCACAATTGCATCGAGATCGGTCTTCAGCTCGCGGCGCAGCTTCTCGATGGACGTCCCGCGCGGTGCCTGACCCGATCTCGTGACCACCGTGCTCGGGCGCTTCAGCGGCTTCTCCGGCCGCGAACCGACAAGCAATTCGTGCAACACGACACCAAGAGCAAAAACATCTGCCGAGGTCGTGACGACCTCTCCTTTGAACTGCTCGGGCGCCGCGTATTCCGGCGTCAGAATCCGATCGCCGAGCCTCGTCACCGGTGCATCTGGACGATCCTCGACAAGTTGAGCAATCCCGAAATCCAGCAGCTTGACCGACGGTTTGCCGTCGTCGCCGTCGGCCACAAGGATGTTGCCGGGCTTCAGGTCGCGGTGCACAACCAGGTGCCGATGCGCGTAGGCAACGGCGTCGCACACCTGCTCGAACAGTCGCAGCCGCTGCTCCACGTTCAGCCCCTCGGCTTCCGCGTAGTTGGTAATCGTTTCGCCGTCGCAATACTCCATGACGAAGTAAGGGCGGCCGTCGCCCGCGGCGCCGGCATCCAGCAATCGGGCGATGTTTGGATGGTCGAGTCCGGCGAGGATCTGCCGCTCATAACGGAATCGACGCAGCACCTCATCCGTATCCATACCCCGCTTGACGAGTTTCAGCGCGACGGATTTCTCAAACGTCCCGTCTGCACGCTCCGCAAGGTAGACGGTCCCCATCCCGCCGCGCCCGATCTGCCTGACGATGCGATACGATCCAACAACGTCGGGCGTCGCCTCCTCTTCCCTCGCAAGCTCTTCGCTCGACATCGACTGCAGCATGGCATTCGCGAAGTCGGTCGCACTGTCACCCAGCGCCTGCCGAGCCTCCGCCTCACTGCGCAGCAACCTCACCACACGTTCGTAGAGCACCGGATCGTTGCCGCAGTGCGCCCGCAGGTATGCTGAGCGCTCGGACTCGGGACGATCGAGCGCTTCGTCGAAGAGGCGGTCAACGGCGGACCATTGTTCGGGTGTGAGGTCTTGCACGGGGCGTTGTCGGCAGTCTTTCGAAGTTGTGAGTCGTCAGGTGGGAGTTGTCAGTTGTCAGTTGTCAGTTGTGGGTTGAATTAAACCCTGCATGTTGGTTATCGCAAGTATTGAATCAACGGTATCAAAACGTTGCGTGGGTCGGTCTCGCGATCTTTGATCGCCGAAGATACGAAGCCAGGAGGGGCGTGGCGATTCGATTACGGGATGACCGGATCGCAAGCGGCTCAGCATCAAGGTCGTTAGCTGCGTCAAAGAAACCGCAGAGGCTCGGGGCCAAATCTGACAAGTGACAACTGTCAACTGACAACTTCGCGAGCGAAGCGAGCGTCCCCAACCTTCTCCTCGATATGCTCGACGATACAACCCGCGACGTCGAGACCCGTCACCTTCTCAATACCCTGGAGTCCCGGCGATGAGTTGACCTCGATGACAACCGGTCCGCGATTCGTACGAAGAATATCGACCCCCGCAACGTTGAGCCCAACGGCTGCGACAGCGCGCAAGGCGAGTGATCGTTCCTCCGGCGACAGAATCGCAAGCGTCGCGAGTCCGCCGCGGTGCAGATTGGAACGGTACTCATCCGGCAGCCCCTGCCGCACGATCGCCGCTATCACGTGTCCGCCTACGACGAAGCACCGCAGGTCCGAACCCTTGCATTCGGCAAAATACTCCTGAACAAGAAAGCGCGTACGGAGGTGACGGAACGCTTCGATGGTGCTTTCGGCGGCCTTTCTCGTCTCGGCGAGGATTACGCCTTTGCCCTGCGTGCCCTTGAGCAGCTTTACGATAAGCGGCGCACCGCCGACCATGTCGATCAGCTCATCGATCGAATGGGTGGAGTGAGCAAAGCCGGTGACTGGCAGGGCGACGCCCGCTCGCGACAGGAGTTGCAGGCTCCGCAGTTTGTCGCGCGACATCGTGATCGCCATCGAGCCATTGACCGCGTACGTGCCCATCGACTCAAACTGTCGCACGACGGCCGTCCCGTAGAACGTTGCTGAAACGCCGATGCGAGGTAACACCGCGTCGAAGCCCGTCAGATCGGTTCCCGATTGCCCGATCGACGGGGCATCCGGACCGATGTTCATATAGCAGTGGAGGTGGTTCACGACGTGGACGTCGTGGCCGCGTTTCAGGGCGGCGGCGACGAGCCGCGACGTCGAGTAGATCTCGGGGTTGCGAGACAGAATTGCGAGCTTCATGGACGGCGCAGGCCGATATGGAGGGTTCTGACGCGAAAGCTAATTCGGACCGCTTGCGATGCGCAACAATGTGGCGAATAAGTGGCCGTCTCCGTACGTTAGTCGCACAAAAATTCGCCGAATTCGGATCCTCTTCAACCAGACGTACAGCAGCAGGAATGAGCAACAGCAAGAGAAGTCAGTCACGCCGCCAATTCATGAGGCGACTCGGGCAGGGTACGATCGCCGTCGCCGGCGGACCGATCCTCGCGCGTCAATCGGCCGCATCGAACACGCAGATCGTCAGTCGCGGTGCCGCCCGATTTGCCGCCAATGACAACATCCAGATTGCGGTGATCGGTGCGGGCGGAATGGGTTCGGCGGATGTGGACACCTGCATCTCGATTCCGGGCGTCAAGATTGTCGCCGCGTGCGACTGCTACGACGGTCGACTCACGGCTGCGAAGGAGCGCTGGGGGCAGGATCTGTACACGACCCGCGACTACCGGGAGATCATCGCGCGAGATGACATCGACGCGGTGATCGTCGGCACGCCGGATCACTGGCATCAGAAGATCTCGATCGACGCGATGAATAGCGGAAAGGGCGTCTACTGCGAAAAGCCGATGGTGCACAGCATCGACGAGGGTGCGGCGCTTATCAAGGCGCAGGAAGACACCGGGCAGATCTTCCAGGTCGGCAGCCAGGGAATGAGCTCGATCGGCAACGAGCTCGCGCGCAAACTTTACATGGAGGGAGCGATCGGCGAACTCAACTACGCCGAAGGATTCTGGGCGCGCAACTCACCGGTCGGCGCGTGGCAGTATGCGATTCCGGATGACGCGTCCGAAGAAACGTGCGACTGGGATATGTTCGTCGGCAACGCGACGAAGCGGCCCTTCGATCCGCTGCGCTTCTTCCGATGGAGAAACTATCGCGATTACGGTACAGGCGTATCGGGTGACCTCTTCGTCCACCTTTTCTCCAGCCTGCATTTCATCGTTGGCTCAAAGGGGCCGAACCGAATTTCCGCAACTGGCGGACTCCGCTACTGGAAAGACGGTCGCGAGGTGCCCGACATCCTGCTCGGCATGTTCGACTACCCGGATGCGGAGAGCCATCCGCCGTTCAATCTCTCACTTCGCGTGAACTTCGTCGACGGCACCTCGGGGAGTACGTACCTTCGACTCGTCGGAAACGAAGGCGCGATGGACATCGAATGGACGCGCGTCGTGCTCCGGAAGAACAAGCTGGTCGGAGCGAACGACGTTTTCCTGAAGGCCAAAGGGGAAGAAATGCAGTCCATGATGGGCGAGCGAAAGCAGATGCTGCCGCCGGCCGAGAGTGTCTACAAGGCGGAAGAGGGTTACTGGGGTGCGCACTACGACCACCACCTCAACTGGATCAATGGGATCCGGACCAAAACACTGACCGCTGAGGACGCTGTCTTCGGACTCCGCGCCGCGGCGCCCGCACTCGCCTGCAACAACAGCTACTTCGAGGATCGGGTCGTCCGCTGGGATCCCGAGAAGATGAAGCTCGTCAAGTGACGGTTGATGGAAGGCAGGTCGGGACGCCGCCTGAAACACAGCAGCTTCAGGAACACGACTTCACACAAGTCAAGAACAGCACTTTGAAGAACAGAGGTAGACAGATGAACAGTTTTCGGATGCCGATAGTCATGACCGTCGTTGCGCTGCTTGCAGCGCCCGTGTTGACCGGCTGCAAGGGAAAGACGGACAATATGGCGAATGAGGGCATGGCGAAGGAGTCGGAAACGATGCAGGCCGCTGCACCAAACACGCTGACGCAGGCTGAAAAGGACGCGGGCTGGCAGCTCCTGTTTGACGGGAAGACCACGGACGGCTGGAAGGGCTACAACAAGGACAGCTTTCCAACGAAGGGCTGGCACATCGAAGACGGCGTCCTGTACGTCGAGGCGTCAAACACGGAAGAGGCCGGCTTCGGTGGCGACATCGTCACGACGGAATCATTCGACAACTTCGAGCTGTCGCTCGACTTCATGCTGTCTGACACAGCCAACTCCGGCATTCTGTATCGCGTGATCGAAACGGATGACCCGATCTGGCACAACGCACCGGAGTATCAGCTCCTCGACGATCCGACGTACATCGCGATGGGCACAATGGATATGACGACGCACCTGACCGGCGACAACTACGACATGCAGTCCGCCATGGCGCGGCCGCTCAAGCCTGTCGGGGAATGGAACACCGCGCGGATCGTCGTGAACGGGCCGCTGGTTGAGCACTGGCTGAACGGTCAGAAGATGCTCGAGTACGAGTTGTGGTCGCCCGAGTGGGAAGCACAGTACAAGGCGAGCAAGTTCCGGGACTATCCGGCTTATGGCCGTACGCAGCGCGGCCCGATCGGGCTGCAGGACCACGGGCATCGGGTTTCTTTCCGGAATATCAAGATCAGACCGAACGCGTGATCGAAGATCACGCGGAAACGAGGAAGACAACTGACAAGCGACAGCTCAGAGATGCTCCACCCACACACAGTGCGACAACCCGCCATCCTTGCCCCTCTCCTCCTCGTGCTCGTCCTCGCCGGCTGTGCGGGCGAGCGTGCCTCGGGCCAGAAATCCGTCTCGCTCTTCAACGGCAAGAACCTCGACGGCTGGACGATCTACGGTACCGAGAAATGGTTCGTCGAGAATGGTGAGCTCGTCTGCGAAAGCGGACCCGACGCTCAGTATGGGTACCTGGCGACCAACGAGCACTACAAGGACTTCGACCTGACACTCGAGTTTCTCCAGGAGGCTGACGGAAATTCGGGCGTCTTCTTTCGCTCGACGATCGAAGGCACGAAGATCGCCGGATGGCAGGCCGAGGTCGCACCACCGGGACAACATACGGGCGGGATCTATGAGTCCTACGGACGCGGCTGGCTCATCCAGCCGGACTCCACGAAGGACGACGTGCTCAAGATGGGCGAATGGAACACCATGCGCGTACGCGCCGAAGGCGATCACGTGACAACCTGGCTCAACGGCGTCGAAATGATCGACCTGACGGACGAGAAGATCGGTGAGGGCGAAGGATCGATCGCGCTGCAGATTCACGATGGCGGCGGCATCCGCGTGCGATGGCGCAACCTCGAGGTCGTAGAGCTGTAGCGCCGCTTTTCGTGAGTGGGAGTGCGGCACGGAGCTCGGCAGACGGCCGAATACCTGCTAGTCGGTAACCGCGGGCAGTATGTACTGCGGAACGTACTCGTACTTGCTTCGGTGCTGCACGCGCTGACTGAAGTTGCCGCCCATGAACACAATGTTCAGGTCGAGTTCCGGTACGACGATGATGTACTGTCCGCCGTTTCCGCCGGCGTAGTACGCGTCGAGCTTCTTACCGCCGAACTCGTACTGAAAGACCCACCATCCGTATCCGTAGCCCTCTCTTCCGATCTGTGAATACGGTCGTGTCGCACGGTGAACCCATTCCTCGCTCACAATGCGCTTTCCGTTCCAGGTCCCGCCATCGAGAAATACCTGACCCAGCTTCAGGAAATCTCGTGCGGTGATATAGATGCCGCCGCCACCGTAACCGCGTCCTACCGGTGAAAGGTTGTAGTGGTACACGTCCATCTGAAGCGGCTCCGCGATCGCGGTGCGGAAGAACTCCGGCAGCCAGGTATCGGTTGCCGCTATAACGGCCGCTCCTGCGAGGTGTTGGCTCGCGCTGCAGTAGGCCGACTTCGTTCCCGGTTCCGCGATCATCTTCTGACTGAGCGTAAAGGCGACCCAGTCCGGCTGCTCGTTCTGGTTCTGCATCCGGTCCTCCCCGCCGGGAGAGTTCTGATCCCAGTCGTCACAATCCAGACCGCTGCTCATCGTAACGAGGTGTTCAACCGTCATCCGGCTTGCCTTGTCCACATCCGAGTCGCGAGGATGCCAGTCCAGCAACGTTGCGACCTTGTCGGAGACGGAAAGAAGTCCCTTTGCCTCTGCTGCTCCAACAATGGTTGTCGTGAAGCTCTTTCCGGCCGATCGGGTCGTATGCCGACTCGTCCGTCCGTAACCGTGGAAGTACTCCTCCAGCACGAGCTTGCCGCCGCGCGCCACCAGCAGCGCGTGGATCTGGGGGGCATCGACGGACTCCATCGATGTGGTGTCGATCATCGTGACGAGGTCCCCGAGCAGGCGTCGACGGAGTCCGACTTCCTCTGCGGTCGCGGTCGACCATCCGTCATCGAGCAAGGCCGGCTCCAGGTACGAGTACGACGTATCCGGACGCGGGTAGAACCGCGATGTACGGTCACCCGGGGCGCGAGAAAAGTCGTAGTGTCCGCCGCCGAATCCGAAGTAGATCGTCAGCCGGTCCCACTCCGGATCGTATCGGCCGTCAATAATCACCTGGCCGTCTGCATCGGCAAACTCCACTTCGTTGGTGTCGAGCAGTCGGACGTCGTGAATGTCGTAGAACCGCCCCACGTTTGCCTCCGGGTTTTGCAGGTTGCCGCAAACGCGCCCGCCCGCACACGGCCGAAGGCTCAGGTAGAAGTGAATTTCATCCGCAAGAATCTGGACACGCCCCTTCCATGTGCCGGAGGTGACAGGTTTGAGCACCACCGGCGACGCCATTTCCGCAAACGACTGAACCGTAGCCGGCTGGATCCAGTGCCCGACAATCGCATCGCCGTCGAGAAGTCCGTCGAATCGCCCCTTTCCGTCCGGAAGGGTGAACTTCGTGCTGTTGCCGTCTCGCGAAACTGCAACCGTGTACTGCCCAACCGTTGCGAAGAGGCCGTGACTGGTCTCGCGCACAACAACTTCACCCTCGAATGCGGAGTCGAAGGTCCGTGACGCCTCCCACAGTCCAACGAGTGTCGAATCGACTTCGGCCGCAGGTTGTGTGGAGCGTGCGGTTTGCTCGACAGACGTTTGCGTCTCGGCGTTTCCTCCGGCAGTCGTCGGGGAGGCTCCGGTTGCTAGCGTTGCGGCCAGGGTGGTGAGGGTGCCCGCCAGAAGTAGCGGAAGCACACGTGCATGCATTGTTGCGGCAATCAAGGAGTTCATTGGGGGCTCAGATTTGGGGCTTCGCGGTTGCGCAACCAGTTCAGTATCGGTTCAGCGCCGGTAGTCAGGTTTCGGGTGAGGCCGTCGATCGCGTCGGGCAGTGCGCCGCGATCAAGGGCATTGAGAATCTGGTCATGCTCTCCGCCGGCAGTGTGGACTGATGACGCGTCGGCGAAATAGGCGAGTTCATACCGCATCGTCCGTCGCATGAAGTTGCGGATCAGCCCTTTCAGCGTGTTGTTGTTGCAGTGCCCGATGAGGGTGAGGTGCCAGTTGTTGTCGATTTCGATCGCCTCAACGGCAGTGTCGGCGGTCTTGAGTTGCTCGTTGAGTTCGCGGAGCTGCTGGAGGGTGCCGCGCGCAGGGACGCCGGCCAGTTGTAATGCCGCCGGATCGAGGATGCTGCGCATCGCGTAGATGTCGGTGAACTCTGCGACGGACAGATCGCGCACGAAGAACCCTCTCCGCGGGATCGAATCGAGGATTTCCTCTGAGACCAGCCGCTGCAGGGCTTCGCGCAGGGGTGTTCGCGAGACGCCGATTTCGCGGGACAGGGCCACTTCGTTGATTCGACTGCCGGCCGGCAGGGAACCGTCGTAGATCCGTTTGCTGACCAGGTCCGCGACCTCGTCCGACAGGTTTTCTCTGATGTGCACCATACGATTATCTG
>JAGQWL010000384.1 GCA_020437385.1 Bacteroidota bacterium | reverse complement strand
GGCCTCCGCATCGCCGGTAAGCAAGTAGCCCGACATGTCACGTCATTCGAGCCAGGAGCTTTGCGCGAAGCTCCGTCATGACGGCTTCGCCATCTTTCAGCTCGCCCCGGTCCGCCCGGTCGATTCCCTTCTGGATCTCGCCCCGTAGCGATTGCAGACGGGCCTCAAGCAAAGCCTCTTTTTCTCGAAGGAGTCGGAGGCTGTCGCGAACGACCTCACTGGCGGACGCATAGTCGCCGGACTCGACCTTGGCCCTGACGTACTCCTCAAACTCGGGACCGATCGACACATTCATGGCTGGTGTTCTCATGACTGACGTTGCAAGTCTCATGTTAGCAGAGTGCGACGTCGATGTCAACTATTGACATCGAGTTTGGTAGCCGGCCTGAGAGTGACCCTATGGAGTATCAGGACCCCTGAAGTCGCCAAACATAACGTGCGTCCCGGTCTTCAATTTCAGTCCAACATCGGTCGGGCGTCAAGACTACAAATCCAAATCAACCACGACGGCGCGATGGTCGGATCCCGGAATGGACACTGTCCATGCTCCGCTTACCGGGACATCATCGGGAACGAAGATGTAGTCGATTCGAGCGATGGAGGGGATGAACGAGATCGGCGACCAGGTCGGTCCGAGTTTCCATCGGAACGAACGATATGCATCAACGAGGCCGGACTGTCGAAAGGCCGATAGCGACGACGCCCACGGCAACGTGTTCAGATCACCCGCGACGAGCGTTGTTTGTCCGACCTCCAGGTCACTAATTGGAGTATTCAGAACTCCCTCTGATATCACACTCGTAAATGCCCTGACAGTGGGGGCGGTCTTTCTGTCGCATACCGCAATCGGCGGTGGCGCATGAACTCCAAGGAAATTGATCTGTCGGGTATCCTTCACCATCGTCAGTGCCACCCCCGGCATCGCGCATGGACCGTCAATCGGCGACTCGAAAAGCGAACCCGAAACACGTAACTCATTCCTGGCGAAGACCGCAATGCCGTGGGTGCCGCGGGCAGGCCGACTCACAACCGGATGCAGCGATGCGCGAGCGAGAATTTCCGTGTCAAGATTGGTGCCGGTCCACTCGAGTACAAGCAGGAGATCCGCATCCAGCTCGGCGAGCGCCGCCGCCGCCGCGCCCGGGAGCGGGTTGTCGAACAAAATGTTCGCGGATGCGATACGCAGCGTCGACGACTCGGCGTGCAATTTCTTTGGAACCGTGTCGGGCCGGCTGATGGCGAAGAACAGTAGCGCCATCAATATTGCGGTCGCCAAGGTCACTCTGACCACGCGGAAGAACTTCAAATGCGTTTGGGCCGGATGTGCTGAAGGCGATACCTCAGCAATGCGTTGTCGCGAGACTAATCCAACAAACTCTCGTCAGAGAACTCGCATCTCGACTTTTCAGTCGATCCCCGACGGCCGCGAACAGTGTGCTCGATTACGACTGAGATGCCGTCCACCTCACCAGGACGAAATTCCGTTTTTGTTGTGTCGAAACAGATGATCAAAGAATCGTGATTTTCCCAGGCCGCTCGCACATCAGGAGCACCTTCTGCGGCAAATACCCATGCTCGCGGTTTGTCTCCGAGGTCGTCGTCCGCATCAATGACTGAGATCATGTATGTATTGGCCGTTGTTGCCCCGCAGCCCCACGTGTAGTTGACGGCTTTGTGGGCACCGCCAGGCGAAACGCGCTCTTCGCGAATGTCGGTGGCGCACATGTCAGAGAATGCGATATCAAACAACACGAACGTGGCGATCAGGAAGAGCGTGCCGCCGACGAATACGGTGATAAGCGTGTACCTGACGATGAGTTCTGCTGTCGTCATTGTTACGATCTTCTGAGGTCTTGGAACGAGACGCACACGAACCATCCGTCTACAACACTGAGGGACTTCGCCGATCGCATTGCGCTGGAAGTCGATCCCGGAGGAGCGGGGACACCAGGATTCTGGTCATCAATCCATTTTTTCGATGACATTTCTACTGATGACCAGATTGATGTGAATTGTCAGGCACAACACCCGAGTCGCGAATCCCCTGTACAAAGCTCTCGACTGGGCCGGCGTCCTTTGGAACGATGATCGCGGCAGAGGGCCCCAGGTAGGTAGTAGTGCGAGTCCGATTCGTCGATCCGCCGGACGGCGGAAAGATTGATCCGCGACGAAGCCTCCGGTGACTCGACGAGCAGGTCGTGATCTGTTAGTTCGAGTTTGACGGCGCCGAGACGCGGACCGTCGGGTCCGGCGTTGACGCGACGGTAGTAGCGGACGTACGACCAGTGGTGGATGCGATAGAAAAACACGAAATAGACCACCGCGAGCACAAGAAACACGGCGGTGCCGGAAGACCTCAGGGGCAAATAGGCGAGCGCGATCAAGACAAAGATTCCGCTTGACGTCCATCGCAGTCGCCGATAGCGGGCAACGAGGTATGGAGCGTGAGCGACATGGTGCGCGTAGAATGCCTCCATGTCCTGCTGATTGAGTTCGTACTGCAGCGTCTTACTCATTTTCGCAACCGTTCTGGTTGTACCAATAGCGGAGTTTTGGACCGAGCCCCAATCGGTCGCCAACCGCGCATAACCGCAGGATACCATCCTACGAGTCTCAAGTTCAATTCATCGCGTGACCACGCTCTGTCCTGTTGCAAATTCGCAACATTAACGATACCACTCTCCACGTCGATACCGTTGTTAGCGCCAATCTAACAACCACCATGCATTCGGATGAAATTCCGCATCCTCACGCTCGCTGCCGTCGTCGCCGTCGCAACGCTCACGACAGCCGCGTTGTCGCCAAAGACAACCCACGACGTGCTCACCACGCCGTACCGGATTGTGCAGGCGAAGATGGCGGAAAGCGACAGGATCCGATCGGTCGCCGCGTGGACCGAAACAAGGCGCCGGGCCGAGCAGGGCGATCCCGCCGCCATGTATCAGGTCGGGCTCGTGATGCAGGGGAACGGAGCCGAGGAGTGGACCGGGATCGCGGCGGACTCGTCGGCCGGCGTCGAACTGATCATGGACGCGGCCGCGGCCAACGACCTTGGCGCGATGGTCTGGGTCTGGGCAATGCGGGACGGCTCGAATGAGGGCCTCGTCCGTCTTGCCGATCGCGCACTTGAGCTCGACCTCGCTCCCGAAACGATTGCAGGGCTGGCCGACCTCGCACGTCCGGTGGCGCTTGGTGAATGTGATTTTGCCATCCGCGATGCGGCCGCCCGGTTGTATGATGCGGCGGCAGGTGACGGTGCGACTGACGCTGCATCGATCGTCGCCGAGCTCGATTCGCACGAGGACTTCGCCGCGACGTTCGAGGCGCGGTGCTCCAGGAGCTGACAGCCGGCGGCGGTAAGGTAGTCAATCGCCCATAACCAGTGGTCGGTAGTAGAACGCTTGCGAAGTCTAGCGGAGTTGGATGAACAGCGTAGGTGTCTTTCCCGAGCTACTCCCTCACAAACCGGATTGGCACGATGACGTAGCACCAGACGTTCTCACTATTCGGAATCGCACGATACCGCAGCGCGGCGGCAATCGCCATCGCGCGAGCCCCCAACAGCGCGCTGGCATTACTTGGCGACCAGTAAACGTCCAGTCCATCGGCATAACCGGCTTCCGACCGTTCGTCGATACAGACTGCGTCCTCCACGGACACCTCAATGTAGATCGGGTGAGCAGGCAATACTCCGACCGAATCTCCGATGGCGTAATTCGCGTGCAATCCGATCACCTCAATGCCGATGGAATCTTCCTGAACCGCCCACTGCTCAGCATATTCATTCGCCAGCTCGTCATCCACGGCGCGTTGGGCAAGATCCGATAGCTCCGACAATGCGTTCTGTCCAAACCGTTTTTCGATTCGGGGGATCATCACCGAATTGAAGCCATCGCGATAGGCACTCGAATCCATCATCGTCGTCGCGTTCGTCGCAAATGCGACGGCGTATTCGCGAGTGACGCGGACGGCAACGCCATACTCTGACCCAAGCAGTTCGAGAAACTTCTGGCCGAGACGCGTGGTGATGTGCGCGCTGGAAAGGTAGGCCAGATCGCTGTTGCGATACTTGTTGAGCGCATCGGCCACGCCCTCCTGGAAGAGGGCGCTTGACGAATCAGGGACCTGCGCGACCGTCGGTGTTGCCAACGGCGCGGTCCAGCAGAGGAGTATCGGAAGCAACAATCGCATCGGGATACTGCGGATGGTCAGACGGATAACGTCCGATCATTCTACAGACTTGCGGCGCAACTTTCGAGTCGCGTAAGGGCCAATCGGAGTGCAGGCAGACGCTTTGGCCGCGATGCGGAACGAGGATCTGTTCAGGCCAGCGGCGACACGTTGACTTCCTGAAACGACGCTTCGAAGTAGTTGTACAGAACCACTCGGGAAAACCGCGACTTGTAGGTCGTGGATTTGACGTCGGCTGGGATGACCCACGCGCCGGAGTGCGAATGGCCATCAATTACAATAAGCAGCCAGAGATCGTCACATATTGGATCATAGTGTCCGGCCTGTTCGTTCTTGTCATCGATTATCTTCTGGAGTCGGGATGAATCGAGAACTGGAACAGCCCCTCCCGTACCGGCGCTCCAAACAGGATATGCTGCTTTCTCCCAACGAAACACTGCGAGGTAGGAGACCTCGGCCGGAAGAGTGGCCGCGTGCATCCACTGCTCGATTATGGTGTCAACGCCGTAGGGTGGAAGGTTCGCGTACACTGTGTCGCAAATCGCTCGTGCGACTCGTTCTACGTCAGTCCTTTTTAGTCGGATGCGATCGTTGAATTCGATGTCGACGTACAGGGGCAGGTTTCTACCGGCTCTCGAGTACTCCAGGGTCCTGGCTGCGATCTGTTTCTGAATCTCTTCCTGTTCCTTCGGATCAAGGCCATCGAGTCGAGCAGGATGAAGTACCCTTGTGTGTTCGATTCCCAGCACAAGTCCGTCGTCGGTATGAAGCCGTAGATCCGGCTTGTCATCGAAATGCAACTCTCCGTTCGGCACTGCCGAATACGTCTCGCAGAAGCGCCTAAGATGGACGTGTTCCTGTCGGCCCATATTCTTTCTCTGTAAATCCGAGGAGCGCTTCGGTCGTTCTTTCAGTTGTCAAGGATTCCTTGACAACTGAATTCTCGTCCAACTTCCTTTCCAGGAAGATATTCTTGAGATGGAGGGAGATGTTCTGCTTGGTTGCATTGAAAAGTTCCGCCATTTCCAACAGGGTGAGCCAGACGGTTCCGCCCTGCAACCGCAGATCAATACTGGTTTCGCCGTCATCGGGCGTGTAGAGAATGATATCACTCATGCCCTGCCTCCTTCGATGTCGCCGAAAAGGACGTCGACGGACGGTCCTTGGACGACGACGGCCTGCTTCATCGCGCTCATGCAGTTTATTATGTGTGAGTGTACTGGAGCCTCCGGCACGATGGCGCCGGCTGGACACTAACGATCATAGGTGTTCAGATATCGAATTAGTGACAGTTGCCTGCCCCTGATCGGTACAGGATACAGTGTGCCCAGCGCGAACTACAAGGGAATCGATGCAAACTGGCAGAATGAAGGGCGCCAGCCGTGCCGTCCATCAGCAGTCCTTCCGACCCGCCCGTCCGTTTCTCGACACTTGTTCGTCTAACAGGTATCACCGAGCAATCACACGCCCTGGATCT
>JAGQWL010000383.1 GCA_020437385.1 Bacteroidota bacterium | reverse complement strand
GTGGGAACTGAGGGTGGCGTGTTCAGGATCAGCCCATCGTTTCGGTAGAATCGAAACGGGCTCAGGTCAGTCAGGTCGATGCCGGTGAGGACAACATCGAGGTCCCCGTCACCGTCGTAATCCGCAAAATCGCCTGACGAGTTGGCGAGGCCCGGGAAAACGACCTGCTGTCTGAATGCTCCGTCAACGTTCTCATAAATTCGTGCAATCCTCGGTTCGACGAACCCAATGCGTCCTACAGCAAGCAGGTCGAGGTCGCCGTCGTTGTCATGGTCACCCCAGGCGATCTGGCCAAAGAATCCACCCTCCAGCACCCCTGTTTCGACAAACGACGACCCATCGTTTCGGAGGATGTGGATCGACGAATGAAAGAGGTACGGGGAAGCGATGCCACCGGCTATGGCGATGTCCAGGTCCCCATCCGCATCGTAGTCACCGAGTTCGATTTCCGGATGGGCGAGTCGGGGCAGCGGCGGACCGAAAACCGTAAACGTACCGTCCCCCGCATTTGCGAAGATATTCGAGACGAACGCTCCGTCGGTAGTGACACCCGCGATAACCAGATCGGCGTCGCCGTCATTGTCAATGTCGCCTGCCTCGATATCGCCGTACGCGATGCCCGGCAATCCGGGGTCCGTGGCTGACAGCGATCCACCGGCGTTCACAAAAAGAATCGTCTGGTGCGTCTCGGATGCGTCGGCGCCGATCGCCATGATGTCGGCATCGCCATCCCCGTCGAAGTCGGCCACGGTCATCGCGCCGTTGTGCAAACCGTCGAGCGATTGCGACGCGTCCCCAAATCCGCCGGAGCCATCGCCGGGGTACAGTGCCATGTTAGACGCGAACGGGAAGTCTTCGGCGGATGTACCCGACGAGAGCAGGTCGAGCTGCCCGTCTCCGTCGAGATCGAGGAAGCTGACGGCGCCGTGCCACTTTCCCGTACCGACCTGAGCGGACGAGAAGCTGCGGACCCACGTGTCCTCACCAAAGAACTCTCGAAGGTTCGTGCCTACCGTGACTCGAGGCAGGAACGGCGCTTCCGCACGGGAGGCGCCGGATAAAGCGACGTCGAGATCACCGTCGCCGTCGATGTCGCCAAGTGCCAGTCGCGAATACTGCACGCCCGGCAGATCCGTCTGGACCACCTCGTACGAAAACGGCTGTGCCTGTGCCACTGTTGAAACAAGGGGTGCGACCAGCGCCAGGCAGGTTGCGGCAAACACCCGCACCCTCACGTGGACACTCAGGGCCGCAGTACGGCGTGGGGAGGTATATTGCGACAGAATGATGGCTGCGAAGTGCGTTAGGGTAGGGATTGGCGCGTGGCACCCGGGACCGTGATGATCCGCATTGTTTTACCGAATGGCAATACCAAACCACGTCCGTGGGTCGATCGTGACCATCGTGCGACGCGCGGCACGCTCAATTCTAAAGTACGGCGCCCTGGGCGAATTGTCGCGGATGCGCCGTTCGGAAATCGCGTCTCCGATTGCGGCGGCATTTGATTCGGCTCTCCGGCATCCTGACCAATCGACAGTGGCGGATCTTGCGGCGATCGAACGGATCCGCTCGCAGTTGAACCGATCCGGTGATGTCATCGAGATGCACGATTTCGGAGCCGGACCGCGCGGCCGTCTCGGTGGCGACAAGGCTCGGGAAGGCGCCGTCGTTGAACGAAACCTGTCGGAGCTGTCGACTGACAGTTCAGCGGATCCCTTCTGGGCGCGCCTGCTGCACGAGCTCGTTCGACAGCTGCGACCCTCGGTCTGTCTCGAGATGGGCGGACTCGTCGGCATCTCAACTGCTTATCAGGCAGCGGCGTTGCGGCGCAATCGTACGGATGGGCGTCGCGGAGAGCTGATCTGTCTCGAGGGCGACCCGACGTTGTCAGGGATCATTCAGTCAAACCTGGATGGTCTGGGACTCGGAGACCTTGTTACGGTCGTCACTGGGCGTTTCGACGAAACGCTTGGTCGAGTCGCAGGTGATCACGCGCCGATCGACTTTGCGTTCGTGGATGGACATCATGCGTTCGAGCCGACGCTGAGGTATTTCGAGGCACTGCGCCCGCATCTTGCCGACGGGGCAGTGGTTGTCTTCGACGACATCGCGTGGTCGCCCGGAATGCGATCCGCGTGGAGGGCAATTGTCGCACAGCCTGGAATCGCAGTAGCGATCGCGACCGGCCAGTTTGGAATCGTAAGGCTCGCTGCGGCCGGCGCCGGATCGGGCGATACGAACGGGACGCTCGTGCTCGAAAAATACGCCATTCGCCTCGTTTAACGCGTGTCCCCGAAATTGTCGAAACAAGGAGAGCGGGAGTCTGTCTCAAATGAAAGAGGGCGTATTTCCGTGCTGTTACGTTGAAGAGCCCTCTCTCGATTAGTATCTTGGCCGGGCACTCCTGTGTGCCCCATTCGAACGGCAGCCAGCCCTTCGATCACATCTCGAGAGTTCGATCAAACCAGGCGTGCAATCGTGCAGACGAAATACATCTTCGTAACCGGCGGCGTAACCTCTTCACTCGGCAAGGGAATTTTCTGCGCATCGCTCGGCAGGCTGCTGCAGGCCAGAGGACTCCGGGTCACGATTCAGAAGTTCGACCCGTACATCAACGTCGACCCCGGCACGATGAACCCGTACGAACACGGGGAGGTGTATGTCACAAATGACGGCGCCGAGACGGACCTGGACCTCGGTCACTATGAACGGTATCTCGGCCGACCCACGTCACAAGCCAACAACGTCACCACTGGCCGCGTCTATCTCGAGGTGATCACCAAGGAGCGCGCAGGCGCTTATCTGGGAAAGACCGTGCAGGTCGTTCCACACATTATCGACGAGATCAAACACTGGATGCTCAAGCTCGGTCGAACGGGTGAGTACGACGTGGTGATTACGGAAATCGGCGGCACGGTAGGCGACATCGAGAGTCAACCGTATCTCGAGGCGATCCGGCAGCTCAGGTATGAGCTCGGCCGCGGCAACACGCTGACGGCTCATCTGACGCTCGTCCCGTATCTCGCTGCTGCGGGTGAACTCAAGACCAAGCCGACGCAGCACTCCGTGAAGGAGCTACTTTCGTATGGTCTGCAGCCGGATCTCCTTGTCTGTCGTTCGGAGCATCCACTGAATCGGGAGCTGCGTCAGAAGATTGCCCAGTTCTGTAACGTTGAGCCCCACGCGGTGGTCGCCGCGATGGACGCCGATTCGATCTACGAGGTCCCGCTGCACCTGAAGGAGGAGGGACTCGACGACCTGGTAATTGAAAAGCTTGACATGGACGGGGGCTCGGCGCCCGATCACGCCCGGGACGAACCCGATCTGGAGTCGTGGAACAGCTTTCTGATCCGGCTCAAGGAACCGAAGCCGACCGTACGCATCGCGCTCGTCGGGAAGTACGTCACGCACCAGGATGCCTACAAGTCGATCAGCGAAAGCTTCATGCTTGCCGGCGTAGAGAACGGCGTCGACGTTGACCTGAAGCTGATCCTCTCCGATGACGTGACGGCCGAAAACGTCAAGGAGAAGTTGGGCGACGTTTCGGGAATTCTGGTCGCGCCGGGTTTCGGAGAACGCGGAATCGATGGCAAGCTCGAAGCCGTGCGCTACGCCCGCGAAAACGGCGTTCCCTTCTTCGGCATCTGCCTTGGAATGCAGTGCGCAGTGATTGAGTTCGCACGCAACGTGTGCAATTGGGAAGGGGCGCATTCGACAGAGTTCGACGAGGACACGCCGCATCCGGTCATCGACCTCATGGAAGAACAGAAGCGTATTGCGGACAAGGGCGGCACGATGCGCCTCGGTTCCTACGACTGTCACCTTCTCGAGGGCTCGCTCGCGCGTACCATCTACGATCAGGATGAGGTCAAGGAGCGGCATCGGCATCGCTTTGAGGTCAATAACGTCCTTCGATACAAGCTGCGCGAGCACGGGATGAACTTCACGGGACTGAATCTGGCTCGCGACCTCGTGGAGATTGTTGAGCTTCCCGATCACCCGTGGTTTATCGGCGTGCAGTTCCATCCCGAATACCGGAGCACGGTGGGCAAGCCGCATCCTCTGTTCCGATCGTTCGTTGCGGCCGCAGCATCTGCCGCCGGTCATCGCCGAGGTGGCGCCACCGTCGTGCGTCTCGCCGCTGCAGAGGGCTGATCGGCGGCTGCTGGGCGCCCACTTTCGAACACCTCTGTTTTACTGGCGGGCATAGCGCCTGCCCGTTTCCCCGCGATCATCGCTGAAACACCATGATTCCGGCGGCGGCACGGCCGTTGCATGGGTATTCGCCGGGCGATCCCGTCGAAGCCCACGGAAACGCGTCGTGTGCCTTTGCCCCTACGGCGGGTCGCCCAATCTTTTTCAGCACCATCTCACGTGCCGATGGCCCCGGCATCACCGAGCGTCGCATGAACTACTTCAAGACCGCGGCACGCATGCTGCGCAAGAACCGCCTCTACAGTCTGCTCAATGTGTTCGGCCTCGCGATCGGACTCGCCTCGTTCCTGATGATTGCCTGGTGGGCGTTCGACGAGCTTTCCTTCGACGATTTTCATGCAAACGCCGGGCGCATCTACCGGATCGACAAGGTTTACACGCCGACGAGCGGCGGCCGTGAGCTTCATGCCTTGACGCCTGGGCCGATGGCTCCCGCGATGACTGATGAGTTTCCGGAAATCGAGTCCGCCGTTCGGATCAATCCGTGGTTCAGCGACATCCTCCTTCAGAACGGTGACGATGCGCAGCCGGTAGGAGACGTGGTGTTCGCCGATTCGAACCTGTTTGACGTTTTCAGTTTCAAGCTGCTGGTCGGCGACGCGAAGACCGCCCTTGCCGCTCCAGCCTCAATCGTGTTGAGCGAGTCGCTTGCTCGCCGCTTCTTCGGCGACACTGATCCAATCGGTCGCGCGTTGACCGGATTTGGCGGGCTTACCTACACGGTGACGGGTATTGTCGAGGATACACCCGCGCGCTCGCACCTTCAGTACAATGCTTTCCTCTCGTGGTCCACTGTTGATGCTCTGCAGTTCTCCTTCCTGCAACGCTGGCTGCCGCAGACCCTCTACACGTATGTTTTGCTTCGCCCCGGTGCGTCCGCCCAGTCTGTTGACGCGCGTCTGCCGGACTTCACTGCGCGACACTTGCCGACGCGAGTCGACCAGTATCACTTCTATCTCCAGCCGCTTCGGGATATCTATCTTGGGTCCCGCGCTATCAGCTTCCAGCGCAGCGTTGTGCTGGGAAGCCGGTCGTCCGTTGAGATCCTCGGTCTTGTAGGCATTCTGATTCTGGTTATCGCGTGTGTCAACTTCGTGAACCTCTCCACCGCGCAGGCGGGGAGGCGATCCGTCGAGGTTGGGATTCGCAAATCGATTGGCGCCGGCAGGAGGGAGCTCGTTACCCAATTCCTCGTCGAGGCCTTTGTCCTGACGGTGATCGCTTTCGGGCTGGCCTTGCTTCTCGTCGAGGCGGTACGCCCGCTATTTAATGCCGTGGCGGACAAGTCGACTCCCGCTCTGGCATGGCTCGACCCCGTCGCCATACTGGTTCTGTTTCTGTTGGCGGGAATCGTAGGTGTGGCAGCCGGAATCTATCCGGCATTCGTACTCACCCGATTCAATGCGACCCGAGCGCTTCGCGGATCCGCTTCGGGACGGCGCGGAAACGTACTCCAGAAGACACTTGTTACCGCCCAGTTTGCCGCGTCGATCGCGCTCCTGTTCGGCACGGCTGTCATCTACCGGCAGATGCAGTTCGTCCAGGCGAAGAACCCGGGTTACGATCGCGAACAGATCGTGGTGCTGCCCATCGGCCCCACCGACATCGGCGGGCAGATCGACGCGTTCAAGCAGGAGTTGCTTTCCCAGCCCGGAGTCCTCTCCGTCTCGGTGACAAGCGACGTGCCGGGAACTTCGCTTTCCAGCTACTCAATTACACCCGAAGGTCGGACCGACGATGACGGACTCATCGCCAGCGCGATCTACGTGAACGACACCGACATGCTCAAGACCTACGGTCTGCAACTGGCAGAAGGACGTTACTTCTCCGAGGATCGACCGGCGGATACGAGCGCAGTTGTGATCAACGAGGCGATGATGCGAAGCCTCGGGTGGACCGAGGCCGTGGGCAAGGAGTTTCGCTATTCGGGCGACGCTCCGGGAACGGTCATCGGTGTCCTGAAAGATTTCGATCTCGCGTCCGCCAGAGAGTCGGTCGAACCCTTGTTCCTGGCCTACGGATCGCGCCCCGGCAACGTGTCCGTGCGAGTCGCTCCGGCTTCTGCGGCTGAGTCATTGGTTGGAATGAAAAGCGTCTGGACGAAGTTCGAATCTCGCTATCCGTTTGAATACCACTTCCTCGACGACAATTTCGCACGGCTGTACGATATCGACCGACGGCTGATGCGGATCATGGGAGCGTTCTCGCTGCTAGCCATCGCCGTCGCCAGTCTTGGACTCTTCGGGCTTGCCACGTACGCTGCGGAACGCCGCAGGAAAGAAGTCGGCGTACGAAAGGTGTTGGGAGCAGGCGTTACGAGCATCGTTGCGCTTCTTTCGAAAGACTTCGCGCTGCTCGTCGTTATTGCCTTTGCGATCGCAGCGCCTGTGGCCTACCTGCTGATGCGGCGCTGGCTCGACTCGTTTGTCTATCGCGTTGATCCCGGTTTCGGGATACTCGCGCTTACGGGCGGCATTGTTCTGATGGTTGCGATCGCGACGGTGAGCGTCCAGGCGCTCCGGGCGGCAAGACAGGATCCCGTGCGGTCGCTGCGATACGAATAAGACGCAGCGACCGCCGGACGGATCGCTTCAGAAGTGACGGCTCAGTGAGCCTACAGCTCGACGACGCAGTTGTCCGAGCAAAATCCGCTGGGCTCGTAGGAGTCAGCGGCCTCGTCGTTGCGCCACTCGCCGTCAACCAGGTACCGGAATTCGAGGCGCTCTCCGGGCTTGAACGAAATCTCCTTTTCAAAGACGCCGTCCTTCTGGTTAAATTTCATCTCGTGCTTCGACGCATCCCACCCGTTGAAGTTACCGACGATCGACGCACGATCGGCAGCGGGTTCGGGCAGAACGAATTTTACACGGACGGATCGACCCTTCGGACTTAGTTTCTTTGTTATCATCTTGAATGTGGTGGATTTGGCGACTATTGAAACGGGGACCGATGGTATCGGCCAATAGCTGCCCGGTGGTAAGGCAGCGCAAAAACGTTTTAACGACCAGTTGCTTGCGGCGGTTCTGCCGAAGCGCTTCCTGCTTCGTTTCTTTACAAAACGGTAACGAGTTTTCGTGGCAATCTGGACTGGACCTGATGTTCGCCCATCGATAGCGGATCTCGTGCGCTTTCGCCGGGAGCCGCATGCCTTTCTGCTGGATCTCGCGCGAAGGCACGGCCCGACCTTCCGGTATGGGTCCGGCTCGCTCGGATTCACGTTTGGTTCCGCGCCAGAACACGTGCAGCACGTACTCGTCGACCACCAGAAGCACTTTACGAAGGACACGTTCCAGTATCGCTTCCTCTCCGAGGTCACCGGTACAGGGCTCTTGACGGCGGATGGGCAGACCTGGCGCGAGCGGCGACGAATCCAGCAACCTGCCTTCGGACGTTCGCGATTGCATCACGTTGTCGATTCGACCAATCGGTCGGTTGATTTGATGCTCGAACGCTGGCAACAGACGAACGTCAGCCAGGTGAACATCGCGGATGAGATGTTCCGCATCAGTCTCGATATCGTCATGGATGTTCTTTTCGGGGTCCGGATTGCCGATGACGCGCCCCGGATCGTCGAGGCGACGCTGGGAGTGCTGCACCATCTGATCGATCGGTCTCGCTCCATTCCCGGGCTTCCGTCGTGGGTGCACCCAGCAAAGCACCTGGCGTATCGGCGGTCCCTTGCAGTACTGGACGGCCTGATCACAGACGTCGTGTCGCGATGGGAGCCTCAGGACGGCGAGGACGACGGAACACTTCTGGACTTGCTGCTGCGCGCGCAGTCCGACGGCCGCATCACTGCGGAGGGTGTCCGGAATGAGATGATGACCATGGTGATCGCGGGTCATGAAACGGTCGCGAGCGCATTGACCTGGGCATGGCGGCTGCTCGGCGACCATCCGATCGTTGCCGAAGAACTCGCGAAAGAAGCAGCTGCGGACCAGCAGGCGCGCCGAACGCTGAGTGGTGTGTCGACGCTTCGGGTAGCGCGCAATGTTATTTCCGAAGCGATGAGGCTCTATCCGCCTGCGTGGATTGTGACGCGCAAGTGTGTGGAGTCGTACGATGATCCAAGCGGACTCGCAAAAGGGACGCTTGTCATGCTCAGCCCGTACGTCACGCATCGGCTCGATCAGTATTGGCCCGAACCTGAACGTTTTGATCCGTCGCGTTTCGACGCCCCGGTCGCTCCCGGAACGTGGTACCCCTTTGGCGCGGGGCAGCGGCTGTGCATCGGTCGGGACTTTGCTCTTGTCGAGGCGGCAATTATACTGTCCGCCGTTGCATCAACGTACCGGCTTCGACCCGTTCACGCGCGTAGCCAGGAATATGCCGGGGTGACGCTGCAGCCGGAAGGTGGTGTCGTCGTCTCGCTTGAACGGCGGCCCGGTCCGAACGTTGGTCCGTAGTCATCCCTTTTCAACTGAACGCGTACCTCCATCCCGATGGAATTCCCCCCATTTCCCGGTTTTCGCTCGCAAGCCTTCAGCTTTCTGAAGGATCTCAAAGAACACAACGATCGCGATTGGTTCAACGAACGAAAGTCGGTTTTCGAAGACGAGTTGAAATGGCCGATGCAGTGCCTCGTCGTCGATGCTTCCCGTCGCTTTGCGTCTGAGGGCATCGAACTGACCGGCGATCCGAAGAAGTCGCTGTTCCGGATCTATCGCGACACACGATTCTCGAAGAACAAGGCGCCATACAAGACGCATGTTGCGGCCGTCCTGTCTGAATCCGGCTCGACAAAGGAGCAGGGGGGTGTCTACATCCATGTGGAGCCGCGCAATTGCTTCGCGGCTTCGGGATTCTGGGATCCAGACAGCAAGCATCTCGGGCAGATTCGAACGAGGATTGCGCAGAACCCCGGTGCTTTTCTGGAGTTGGCCGACCACTTCGAGTCGCTTGGCATTCCCTTGACGCAGCGATCAGAGGGACTCAAGCGGATGCCGAGGGGATTCGAGGATTATACGGATTCGGAGATTGCGGACTATCTGAAGTGGAAGTCCTTTATTGTCGTCCGAAGTTTTACACAGAAGCAACTCTCGACGCCTGATTTCACGGACGAGATTGTGCGATTCGCACGCGATATCAAGCCACTTGCTTCGCTGTAGTCTAGAAGAAGTCGAAGAAGTACACGAGCGCGGCGTAGTCCCGACGGGTGCCCTCGAACGATCCACGCGGGTCTTTACCCATGAACACCGTGCCGTCGGGAGAGATCTCGCCAACCTTTCGGCCGTTCATCCAGACGTGTCCATTATCCAGGACCTGGCCAACCTTCGTACCGGCGCGGGTGACAATTCCGTTTTCGTCGATTTGACCAAGGCGATGGCCGTTTATTCGCACCTCGCCGTCCGGCCAGATTTCGCCGACGCGTTTGCCGCTCATGAGCACCGATCCGCGAGCGGTTATTTCGGCGTGTCTGTTTCCGTCCAGATAGAGTATTTGGTTGGCCATAACTTCCACCTCAGCCTGCGAGGTGTTACTACGTGCTACAAATGACCCGGCAATAATCAGGGGCGCCGGCCAGCACGTCGGGTATCGGACGGGTGAATCGAATCTTGAACGGTTTTCCGGCAAAACGAAAAGGGGCGCCCGTTGGGCGCCCCTTTCGCTTCTACTTTCGTGCTCAGGAGTTATTCCGACCTCGTGGTCCGCATCTGCTCGGTCACGAACTCCGCCGGGCAGCCTGTGCAACGAATTTTGTTGCTGTAGTGCTTAGAAGCTTACGACTGCTTCAAGTGCAACGCCGCTGAACTCCGCTCCGGCGTAGATGCTTGCCGGATTGAATCCCTTGTACTGCTGCTTGACGTATTCCAGCTTTGCGAGAATGTTTTTCGTCAGGAACCAGCCGCCGCCAACGTTGATGCGATTGATCTCAACGTCTTCATTCGCGCTCGTCTTGCCCTTGACGAGATTGTAGCGCCCACCGAGGTAGAAGTTTTCTTCTTCACCAACTCGGTAGAGGGCTTCTGCACCGTACTGGTTAAACGTTCGCGTGTCGGTTTCCGAGGCTGCCTTGCCGCTTGAATTCTCGAACACGCCGTAGAATTCGAAGCCCATGAACTTCACAAACGGGTTGACCATGATCGCCGTCAGCTCATTGCGGAAGCCCGGGTCGAAGCGGCCCGTACGGAAGTCGTCGGTGCTTGTCGCGACTACGTTGTAGTAGCGTGCGCCTGCGCGGTCGCCGGCGTACAGGTACGTGCGGGCTGCCTGGCTGACCGTATAAATGGAGCCGGTGATTCGGACGCGCGTGTCTTCGTTGAGCTGCTTGTCGTAGCCAACCTTGGCGACGATCGCTGGCTTCGTCTTCGGATTGGTCTTGACGGTGCTCTGATTGAGCTTCGTGTTCGTCGCGCCGACCATCACAATGACGCCGTTGCTGCGGTAGTACACTTC
>JAGQWL010000382.1 GCA_020437385.1 Bacteroidota bacterium | reverse complement strand
GTCGGACTCGCGTTTTTCGGCGTCGAGAATCTGGTGGTCCGCGATATCACGATCCGCAACTTTCGGACGTTCGCGTTTCTGATGTCAAACTGGGTACGGGTGACAATCGAAAACGTCCACCTCGACCTTCCCGACCTGATCAGCCATGGAAACCAGGACGGCATTCACGTCCAGGGACCCGGCCGCCAGCTCATCCTGCGCAACATCCGCGGAAAAACAGGCGACGACTTCATCGCGCTGAATGGCGACGAAGAAAGCAACGGACAACAGAGCTGGTTCCATCCGAAATGTACCGTCGGCCCGATGACGGACATCCTCGTCGATGGCCTGATGGTCGACGACGCTTCGCAGGTGGTCCGGATTCTTTCACGCGAGAACTCACAGGACCGCATCACGATCCGCAACGTCAGCGGCAACTACCGCAGCTTCGGGTTCTACCTGAGCGCCTGGGATTATCAGAAGCGTGGGATGCATGGCGACTTCGGTTCGATTGTGATCGAAAACGTCGACCTGCGTCAGACAAAGGCTGATTATACGTACACCGATCCGTTTCTCTTTCGGATCTCCGGCAGACACAAGAGCCTCGCTCTCCGCAATATCAATTACTTTGATCCGACCGACGACCGATCGATCATTCACATCGAGGGCAACACCGACGTGCCGGACCTCGGCAACACGCCTGCGAAGGTGGAATCGCTCGTGATCGATGGACTCCACATTCAGGACGGCGGCGACGCACCGCAGACGCGACCATACATCCGGGTCGCCGGTCACGTCAAGCGGATGATCGTCCGCAACACCGAAGTCTGGTCCGACAAGAACAAGGGCGCGACGTTCATCGCGACGGAGGGACCGCACGCAAAAATTGACCGCCTGCTGATGCGCGGCGTCGACGCCGTGAACGTGGAGTCGCGGATCAGCGATGCGGAGAATCGAATTGCGGATTGGGAGGACAACTGAGGAGCGGATCGATAACACGCGATTCGCGTGACCCAATTGCTTTCTGTTTTACGGTCTTATACGCAGACACCGTAGTTCAGATAGTCTGCAGGCAGATGCATCGATTTAGTACCGCTATCCTGGCGCTCACTCTACTCAGTCCGCAAGTTCTTCATGCCCAGGCCCGCGATAGCGTTAAGATGGAGGTGGGCATGTACGTTCGATTCATTGATATCGTACCACCTTACTATGGAGCCGGCATTTATGCAACGTGGCCGGATATCGCAGCTGAGGTCCTCAGCACAGAAACCGGATACAGCACGTACAGTCTCGTCGCAACCGAGGGCCAATACGTTCCTTTCGGTTTCGGCGAAATCACCGACAAGTCGCAACCTCCGGGTTCGCTCATCCCGGACGGGTGGATCGGCCACAATCCCCAGATAGCCAACGGTGGCTCAATCGTCTTCATGGGCCAAGGTGTGGAGTTTATCACCCGGGCGCTGTCCGGAGCTGAAATCGGACGCAACGGGGGGCCTTTTCACATATCCGATTGGTACGCTGTTTACAACGTCCCACCGTCGACTCCGATAGCCTTCTTTGAATGGAATCAGTCTGCGGCGAAGACCATTTCGTTTGATGCAGGGTTCCGTAATTCACGCGAAGTCGAGCTTGAGGGAGCGAAACCCGTAGTGAAGTATGAGTGGGACTTCGGTGACGGAAACACGGGATCCGGGGCAAAGCCGGCTCACGTTTACGAACAAGCGGGAAACTACACTGTGACCCTCACCGTCACCGATGATGATGACGAGACGGATGACCACGTGGCAGTGGTAGAGGTAACCGAGGTCAACCTGGAGTATCGCACATTCGCCGAAGAACATGCGTACGCGGGGGATACGCTGCGTGTGTTTGCAAACATCCACAACAGCGGGACCGCCTCAGTTTTTGACGTCAATGTCTCGCGCGTTTTTCCGGGCCTGCCCTCGTTCCCAAACGGCTCTGAAAATACCCGCAACGCCAAAGCCGATCCACTGATAGCCACGGCCGATACAATTATCGCAGAGATAGGACCCGGGGAGACCGTCCGCATCGATCAGCAGTTCGTGATAACATCAGGTGCGACGCAGCTTATCGACGGCGTACGACAGAACGTACCCGTTGACTGGGAATTTCAGTTGTATAACGTCGCCGGAGTCGACGACCGCGGTACTAGGATTGTCGCAACTGACTTCTGTGCAGCAGCCGAATGCGCCAACGTTACTCGAATCGAAACGGCACCGCTCCTTGCCGAGCTGAGTGTGTCGACAGTCGACGGCGAGGCCGGAGACGTTTCGACCGGGCTCAGCCGATACACGTCCGACCTGTTTCCGAACGGCATCTTTCAGCATCTGGTGTTGAAGGAC
>JAGQWL010000381.1 GCA_020437385.1 Bacteroidota bacterium | reverse complement strand
TCGCGGCCGCAGTTGGTGTTGGCGGGCGCCACGAGATCCTGATGGTCTCCGAGGGCTGTGAGAATCTCATGGGTTGTTGGTATGATACACGCGTGGCGTCAGTTGGCGTGCGTGGCTTTGCCCTGCTGCGAAGTCCTAACTCCGCGCGCACGGGCTTCAAGTTGTCGGGATATGTCGGCTACATTCCATATGTCGATCAACCGATTGCGAGTGTGTCGGTGACGGCGGGTGGATTCTAGTCGCAGGCGCCACGCATGATAGAATACGAATACTCGGATTCGGGGAGCGTGCCATGCCGATGAACCCGCTGACAACAGTGATCCGCTTTAACAACCTGATCAACGCTCAGGACGTGAACGCCCTGGCGGAGTTGATGTCCGAGAACCACCGCTTCATCGACTCTGCAGGAAACGTTACGACGGGTCGAGAGAAGATGCGCGCGGCGTGGAAGGGGTTCTTTTCGGCCTTTCCCGATTATCGCAATGTTTTCGAGAGCACGTCTGTCATCGGTAATCGCGTTATTGTTACCGGCCGATCCGAATGCAGCGACGAACGGCTTGCCGGTCGGGCGTTGTGGGTTGCTGAGATTCTCGACGGACTCGTTTCGCTCTGGCAGGTGTTCGAAGACACGACGGAGGAGCGCTCGCACCTCGGCATTCGGCCGGCGGTGGCAGACGATCTGGCGCGTGTGGTGCAAATGAAGCCGGAGCTGCACGATGGTGTGTTCGTGTGGTGCGTCGTGAGGGACGCGATCGCACTCGCTGAAATGGCGCCTCTGGTGTGTGTGCGGGAAGACGAGGGGTTCACGGTGGTCGTACCGGAAGAAATCGCAAAGCGGCTCGGTGTAGAAATTGTCTTCCGATCAGCCTGGATCACGTTGACGGCGGCGTCTGCTCTTGACGATGTCGGATTGACCGCAGCCTTCTCGCGTCTACTCGGAGACGCCGGGATCAGCTGCAACGTTGTTGCCGGAGTCCACCATGATCATATCTTTGTTCCGGAGGCACGCGGGCAAGATGCTCTTCGTATTCTAGTCGGTGCCGCCACCTGACGGACATCGCGAACAGACGACTTGAAGGAGAACGACACGAGGGGGACCGCACAATGAGCATCGCCGAACAACTGCTTCCTGAATTCGATCAGGAAATGGCGTCGACGAGACGCGTCATCGAACGCGTTCCGGATGACGATCCGAACTGGAAACCCCATCCGAAGTCATTCTCAATCGCACACCTCGCGCAGCTTATCGTCTGGATGCCGGGTTGGATCGGCCAGACACTGACGAGCACCGAGCTTGACCTTGCCGAGGGCGTGGGATACAGCAACGAAAGCACGGAGGCGCTCCTGAAGCTGTTCGACGAGAATGTCCGCTCGACGCGCGAAGCGATCACACGTTCGACCGATGCAGACTACGCCGTCCCGTGGTCGCTCAAGATGAGGGGCGAAGTGATGTTTACAATGCCGCGCGCGGTTGTGGTTCGGCAGCACATCAGCCATCTCAGTCACCACCGTGGGCAGATGACCGTGTACTTGAGGCTTCGCGATGTGCCGATACCTTCGATCTACGGTCCGACGGCGGATGAGAAGTGGTGAGCTACATCCTCTGTAGGCCGACATGAGTCATCTATCACGCCTCCTCGAGCGCGTACGTGCGTGTGATCTTTGCGCCGTGCACCTGCCGATGGGCCCGCGACCCGTTCTGCAGGCTGGAGTCGGTGCGAGAATCCTGATCGCCGGTCAAGCACCGGGACGGCGCGTTCACGAATCTGGTGTTCCGTTCGAGGATCCAAGCGGCGACCGTCTGCGCGAGTGGATGGGCGTGTCGGCGGAAGAGTTTTACGACGCGAATCGCGTTGCTATCCTGCCGATGGGATTCTGTTACCCCGGCTCGGGCAAGTCCGGTGACAATCCGCCGAGAAAAGAATGTGCGCCCGAATGGCGGCAGCAACTCCTGGACGCACTTCCGAATATCGAGCTGACGATTGTCCTTGGTAAGTACGCACAGGCCTACCACCTCGGTGCCGGCAAGAGTGTGACGGCGGCTGTCGAATCGTGGCGCGCGTACTGGCCGACGCATTTGCCACTTCCGCACCCGAGTCCGCGCAATCAGGCATGGTTCAAACGAAACGCCTGGTTCGAGTCGGAGGTTCTGCCCTCGCTGCGTAAGCGGGTGCGTGCGTTATTGTAAGGGCGAGCGGATCGGCTCTCAACTGTTCATACAATTCGGAGCATTTCGATGAAAGTAATTCTTTTCGGTGCAAGCGGAATGGTCGGTGGCGGGGTTCTCCGGCATTGCCTGAAAGACCCGAAGGTTGAAGCGGTGCTGTCCGTGGGACGACGGCCGAGCGGCGTTGCGGATCCGAAGCTCCGCGAGCTGACCGTTGCGGATCTATTCCATCTCGCGGACCACGCGGACGAGCTTCGTGGATACGACGCGTGCTTCTTCTGTGCGGGCGTTTCGTCGGTCGGGATGAGCGAAGACGATTACCGGCGACTGACGTACGACATGACGATCCGTGTTGCGGAAGTGCTCGAGGAGCTGAATCCAAACCTGACGTTCTGCTATGTATCCGGTCAGGGAACCGATAGCACGGCCGCGGGGCGAACGATGTGGGCGCGGGTGAAAGGCGAAACCGAAAACAAGCTGCTGTCGATGGGGTTTTCGGCCTACATGTTTCGGCCCGGCGTCATTCAGCCGGCCAAGGGCGTGCCGCCGCAGTCAAAGTGGATCCGGGCGGTGTACGTGTTGATGACGCCGATCTTCCCGCTACTTCACGCTGTCGCGCCGAACAGCATCACGACGACGGAGGCGATTGCGCGTGCGATGATCCGCGTTTCGGAGGGCGGTCCGGGTCCGCACGTGCTGGAGGTGAAGGAGATTAACGCGTGATCGGAGATCACGCTGAATCGAAGAAGATAGGAAGATAAGAAGAGAGGATCGGGCCGAGGCGATTCCGAGCCAGGTACACGTAGTAGATGTACGGCAGGAACCCTCCGTACTTCTCACCACGATCGCAATGACATCGGACGCGACGTCTGCCATGCTTTCTGGGCCTGCGATGCGTTTCAGCATTCCGGTTTCTTCGTCGCGAAACACCAGCCCGCGGGAACCCGCCGGAACGAGTCATCGGACCTCGACGATCGCTCGGGTCTCTTCTCGCTACCAAATGCGACCGGCGATCATTACAAATCAGTAATGGATC
>JAGQWL010000380.1 GCA_020437385.1 Bacteroidota bacterium | reverse complement strand
AGGACCGCGAATGCCGGTTCTGTCGCGCTGACGAACGACAACGCGACCGGCAACGCTCGCGTAACGGCCGACGCGGTTCGCTTCGGCGGCGGGATGGGTTCCGTCGTGCGCGGCGATGGCGTTAGCGGCAAGCCGCGTTATCTGGAGGGCGCACGTTATTATCTGCAATACGCGGGTATGCCCGACTCACTCGTGTACAGTGTGTGGGAAAATGGCGACTATGTCGACGACTATCGCTCGCGTGGCGAGTGGGTCAACTACCTTGTTGGAGCACCGTTCGGCCCGAACGCGGATCGGCACGCCGCTGGCCTCAATGTGCCGATCGACGTGTCCCTGGCGTTCCACACGGATGCCGGCATGGCGCAGTCCGACACGACCATCGGCACACTTCTGATCTACAGCTCGACGGGTCAGGACGGCGACAAGACGTTTCCGGACAGCGTCTCGCGTCTTGCCAACCGCGATCTGGCGGATATCCTGCAGACGCAGATCGTCGCCGATATGCGAAAACTTGCCGACAAGGAATGGCCACGGCGACCACTGTGGGACCGCGACTACAGCGAGGCGGTCCGCCCGAATGTACCGTCCGCTCTCCTTGAGCTCCTGGCGCACCAGAACTTTACGGACATGCAGTTCGCGCTGGATCCGCGCTTCCGGTTTGCGATCAGTCGATCGATATATAAGGGCATCGCTCGGTATCTCGCGTTTCAATACGGGGAAGAATTCGTCGCGCAGCCGCTGCCCGTCGATCACTTTGCCGCGCGTCTTGACGGTCGCGAGGTTTCGCTGTCGTGGGAGCCGGTCGCCGATTCGCTGGAAGCGACGGCAACACCGGATTCCTACGTCGTCTACCAGCGCGTCGATGGTGGCGGATGGGACAACGGGACGGTGGTGCAGGACGCTTCTTTCCGCACGACGATCCACGCTGGGGCCATCCACAGCTTTCGGGTTCGGGCACTAAACCGCGGCGGCATCAGCTTTCCGTCGGAGGTTCTCTCGGTCGGAATACCCGGCAATCCGAAAGGACACGTGTTGGTCGTGAACGGATTTGATCGCGTCTCTGGGCCGGCCTGGTTTGAGGCGGGGCCCGTCGCAGGGTTTCCGGACTGGCTGGACCACGGAGTCGCCGATGGGGTGGACCTGTCTCGCACCGGACCGCAATATCGATTCGTTCGTCGTGTGCCGTGGCTGGACGACGACGCACCTGGATTTGGGGCCAGCTACGGTGTACTCGATGGCGACATGGTGCCGGGAAACTCGTTTGACTATCCGTCCGTCCATGGCCTGGCCATTCTACAGGCCGGTTATTCATTCGAGTCCGTATCGGACGAGGTTTTCGAAGGTGACGAGGCTCATGGTTACGACCTCGTCGATCTGATCCTCGGTGAAGAGAAGCTCACGCCGTGGCCCAAGGGTGTGTCTCCGCCGCAGTTCAAGGCCTTTCCGAACTCGCTTCGGAAGCGACTTGCTGATTTATCGGACTCCGGCGTCGGGCTGTTTGTAAGCGGCGCCTACCTTGGTTCGGAGCTTATGTCTGATTCGGTCGAGGTGGCGTTTGCGTCTGACATCCTTGGCTTCCGGCATCGAACGGATCATGCGGTCTTGACCGGCGAGTTGAACGGCACGGTCGGCTGGATGCCGGCGACGTTCTCCTTCAGTGCTTCCGACGCGAACTCACCCTACGCGGTGGAGGCACCGGACTCGATTATTCCCGCTGAGGGTGCGGAGACGATTCTGCGGTTCGGCGAGAATAACATGAGTGCCGGCATCGGGCGGGGAGGTGAGCACCCGGTCGTAGCGATGTCGATTCCATTCGAGTCGATAGTCGACGCTGACGCACGGGCCGCCGTTATGGCCGCGGTTATTGAGTTTCTTTCGGGGCAATGATGACAGTGAGCAATTCTCGATTCGGATTCGCATGCTCGGACGCCGAGGCGCTCGACTGGGCGTCGGGCTCTGTTTCCCGCATGTCGCTGGAGGAGCAGATTGGACAGCTTCTCGCGCCGCGTGCGATGAGTCACTACGTCGGCGCGGATGACCCGACGCACAGGGCGTTGTTCGAGCAGGTCGTACGGTTCCACGTAGGAGGGTTCGTGTTTTTCCAGGGGGAAGTCTTCGGTCAGGCGATCCTCGCCGATGAGTTGCAACAGGCGGCCCGGATCCCGCTCTTGTTTTCGCAGGACGCGGAGTGGGGAGTTGGGATGCGGCTGTTCGATGCAACAACGTTCCCGAACATGATGGGAATCGGCGCGTCCGGAATGTCGGAACTCGCGTACGCCGTCGGGCGAGCAACTGCTGAGGAATCAAAGGCGCTTGGCGTGCGCTTTGTCTTCGCTCCGGTCGCTGACCTCAATAACAATCCGGAGAACCCGATCATCAATGTTCGCTCATTTGGCGAGGACCCGTTCGCGGTTGCGGATCTCGTTAGAGCGCTTACACGCGGACTGCAGGATGGTGGGGTCCTGGCGTCGGTAAAACACTTTCCGGGACATGGCGATACGGCAACTGATTCACATGCTGCATTACCCGTGCTCAATGTAGACAAAGAACGCCTGCAGCGGGTGGAGCTGGTTCCGTTTCGAGCTGCCATTGATGAGGGAGTCGCGAGCGTGATGGTGGGCCATCTGGCGATTCCGGCGATCGACCCGAGCGGCATGCCGGCCACGCTGTCGCGCCCGATAGTGACGGGTATGCTGCGCGATCAGCTCGGCTATCGGGGGCTCCTCGTGTCGGATGCCATGGAGATGAACGGCGTCCAGCAGCTTTTCGATCCGGACGAAGCAGCCGTTCGCGCAGTGGATGCCGGACTCGACCTTTTGCTCACGCCGCCGGATGTCGAGGCTGCCTTCGTGGGGATTCGTGATGCAGTGCGCTCGGGAAGACTCACGGCCGTTCGCATCGCCGACTCGGCGAGACGTGTTCTGGCTGCGAAGGCACTTGTCGGACTTACAACGCGTCCGGATCCTGAAATCAACAAGGTTCGATCGACTGTATCGACCGCTGCGCATCGGCAAACTGCCCTCGAAATCGCGAGGAAAACAATCGTCGTCGATGGGCCTGAATCGCTGCCGATCAATAGAGACGAGCTTCCTTTTTTTCTCACACTGAGTGACAGTGGTGAGGAGACCTCGGTTGGAGTTCGTCTTCGCGACCATGTTCGCCTCGAGTCGAGCGGCCCGCTGCATCATGCATTTGTGGCCGCAGAGCCTTGCCGGGAGCGCATCGAGTCGGTGCTGGATAGAACGCAACGACATGAGACGATTGTGGCGGCCGCGTACGTATCGGTTCGCTCGTACTCCGGCCGAATTGGGCTGCCGGAAGTTCATTCATCGCTGCTGAATGAGCTTGCGCGCCAAGGCAAGCGCATTGTCCTCCTTTGTATGGGAAGCCCGTACGTGGTCATGAGTCTCGCGGAACGGCCGGAATGCACGCTGTTTGCATTTGGTTCGTCTGAGAGCGTCCAGACGGCCGTTGCCGAAGTTCTTCTGGGTGAGCAGAAGGCGACCGCGTCGCTGCCGATCACGATACCAGGTTTCGCCCCACGGCGTGACGCCGGGAGCGACGCATAGGTGAATCACGAATCGCTTCGGGCGATCGTTGCCGGCAAACTTTCGGATCCATACTTGTTGACGGCGCGGACGTACACGGCATCGGGACGAGACCCGCGCCTCGAACTGACCTCGACCGTTTGCATCCAGCCGGGAATGACCTGCGTCGACCAATTGTAGCCGAACCGAGTCTTGATGACCCAGAGCCAGACTTCGTCGCGCGATCCCGGTAACAACCGAAGTATGTTTTCATCCTCGAGATCGTCCCACGCGATCGAAGGGGTTGCCGGTCGAATATCCGACAACCACGGACTCGCAGGAATCACCGCCTGATTGCTGTACGGGCCGGCTTCAAGTTCGCGTCCCATTCCGGTCGGGTGAGCGACGAGGGACTTCATGCTGAAATGGATGTTTCCGGCGTCCGCCAGGCGATTGCGTGTGACATCTACCTGCTCGACAATTTCCTCCGGCTCCCAAACCGTCGCATTGGTTGCGATTACCCGGCTGGTGAAGTTGCCGGGCCAGAGGTGCCGGTTCTTGAAGTTCTGTCCGCGCCACCAGTCGAGCAGTACCGGGTACGATTGACCTGTCGACTCGATTGACCAGTACAACTGTGGGCTGAAGTAGTCGACCCATCCTTCGTTCAGCCACTTCCGACTATCTGCGTACAACCGGTCGTATGCGTCGTAACCCTTGATTTGCTCAGGGTAGCCGGGGCGCCAGATCCCGAACGGGCTGATGCCGACCTTTACCCAGGGCTTGGCACTCTTGACCTCTTCGTAGAGGGTCGCCACAAAGTCGTTCACGTTCGCACGCCGCCAGTCGTTCAGCGTCAGACTGTCAGCCCGTCCGGATGCAACGGCGATTGCGTAAGAGGGTACGTCCGGAAACGGGATCACCGTTTCTGTCGAATCGGTGATCTGATACGGATAGAAGTAGTCGTCCATGTGCACGCCGTCGATATCGTATCTCCGGACGACATCCATGATCACGTCGAGTGAAAACCTGCGTGCATCGGGGAATCCAGGATCGATCCACAGATAATCGCCGTACGCCACCACCCAGTTTGGATGCGTGCGACTGACGTGATCGTCACTGATCGGTGATTTCGAGACGGGATGGTGCGCTCGAAATGGATTGAACCACGCGTGCAGCTCGAGTCCGCGTTTGTGGGCCTCTTCAACTGCAAAGGCCAGTGGGTCGTAGAATGGGTACGGAGCCTGTCCCATCGTGCCCGACAGAAACTCCGACCAGGGCTCCATGTCGGAGACGTACAGGGCATCCGCCGCCGGACGAACCTGCAGGATTACGGCGTTGAGATTCAGCGCGACAGCCCGGTCAAGCAGTGCTCGCAGCTCAGCCTTCTGTTCAGAGGAATGGAGACCGGGTTTGGATGGCCAATCGATGTTGGCCACCGTTGCGATCCACGCAGCCCTGAATTCCCGCGGTGTTGGTGGTTCGGGAGGCGTCGATCGACTAAAGACGGACGCGACTGACTGACAACCCGAAGCAACGATCAGCAACAGAAACACTGCGGCAGCGAATACGCCCGCCGATCGCCGCTGCGTGACCGACTGCAAATCAAATCGCGTTTCCAATCGACTTCTCCATTCGTGCGAAGGTTCGACTTACGTATGCCCGGACTGTACGCTCGTAGAACGGGACAGGTCCAACCCACGGAATAATTGCGGTGTTATGTCCGCGATCCCGAATGTCACTCAGCGCTCGTTTCAGCAAAACCTCGCCGATCCCGAGTCCACGGTGTTCGGGGGCCGTGCCCATAGGTCCAAACCAGCCGGTGCCTCTGTTATTTCCGTCAAGCGCCGCGAAGCCGACAACAGTGTTTTCTCGGGAACAGAAATACACGGAGGGGGCGGGATTTGCCAACGCCGCGTCAACCTCGCCACGCCAGGCGGGAAACACGGAATCAATGAAACGCCTGAGAGGATCCGCCGAATTCGCCGAAGCGGCTGAGATCTCGAATCCGATGTCATGCAGTCGCAGTTCTTCGGTGGCTGTATCCAAATCCGCGTCAGCGAGATTGACATCCATATTGTATGTCTGGGCAAACTCGACATAGCCGAGAGCCTCGAGGAACGCCATGGTTTGCACGTAGCGTCGGTCTACGCCCGGCTGCAGATAATTCGGCGGACTTTCTCCGATTCGAATTTTCGTCGCTCCGGCAGCAAACAGCTCCGCTTCTATCCGGTTGACCAGTGCGCTGCCGACGCCGGACCGTCGAGCCCGCTCAGATACCGCGAACAGCTTTATCGATCCCGCATTCGCTGTGGTCGACCGACGGCAGCCAACTGCAAATCCGAGTGCCTTGGCGCCTTCGAAGGACGCAATACGAAGCGTCTCATCGACAGCTACATCCGTAAAGACTTTTTCGTGGAAGAGAGCAGCGCTCATGGTGTCGTGGGGCACTGCACTGTTCCAGAGCGCGAGGAGCATGCCCGAGTGCTCGGGGCCGAAACGCACGGTGGTCATGTTGCTTCTTTTCGACCGAAGTCGGGATCGAACTTGACCAGCGAGGAGACTATGAAGCCTGGTATCGTGGCAATCAGAATCCATACGAAGAAGTTCTTGTATCCGATGATGTCCTGCAGCCAACCGCTGAACATGCCGGGGATCATCATTCCGAGCGCCATGAATCCTGTGCAGATGGCGTAGTGCGCGGTTTTGCTCGGCCCGTCGGAAAGGAAGATCAGATACAAGAGGAACGCGGTGAAGCCAAAGCCATATCCGAATTGTTCGAGGGCCACCGCGCAGTTGACGAGAAACAGTGACTCAGGTCGCACGACCGCGAGGTAAAGATACACGGCGTTTGGGATGTTGATTGCAATGACCATTGGCCAGAACCAACGTCGCAGGCCGTCTCGTGCAGCGAGCCATCCACCGATAATGCCGCCGAGCGTGAGCGACAGCAGGCCAACGGTCCCGTAGATGACACCGACCTCTGCTGTTGTCAGGGCAAGTCCGCCCGCGTCCAGTGTGTCGACCATGAATGGTGACGCGAGTTTGACGAGCTGGGCCTCGGAAAATCGAAACAGCAGGATGAAGGCGATGCCGATACCGATGCCGGGTTTCTGGAAGAACGTTGCGAAGGTGAGTCCGAAGTCCTTGAGTAAACTTGAGGTCCGTCGGACTGCGACGTCGGAATCAGGACGGGGCAAGATGAAGGCGTGAAACAGCATCAGCACCAGGAAGCCCGCGGCAAGGACTGCAAAGACAATCGACCACGCCAGCGGAAGGTTGCCGGATCGGGCCTTGAAGGTTGATGAGGTGGTGCCACGGAGCTTCGGATCCGCTTGAAAAATGACACGAGCCGGCGTATTCCAGTTCTTCTCGTCGAAGCTGAGGCGGGCGCCCTCAATGATCGAGATATTTGCGTTCTTTTCTGCACGGTCGAGGTTCACAACGAGCTGCTGCCCGGGGCGCGGACTGCCTTGCAGCGAAATCCACGCCTCGCCGACACTGCCGTGAGCCGACGTGCCCGGCGGTTCGACGTCAAAGGCGTTGCGCAGCAGGCGTTCGAGCGGCCGTGTCACCACGGCCGTCCACGCCTTTCCGACGGTCCGCGACCAGAGCGATGGCTCGGAGATTCGCGCGGTCTCGGCCTGATAGAAGCCCGCACTGAGATTCTGACTCCGGGCGTCCGCGATGATCGAATCAACCCGCGCCAATGGTTGGTTCAGCGTGAAGCGAACGTCAGCGGGTGTTACGAGGATGGCCTGCTCCGCACCGCTATCGGGGCTCGGCGGAGCAGAAGGTTCGACGGACTCTTGCACGACCGAGACGGTAAACGCGACCGGCGGCACGCCCGTGCGACTTTCAATGGTGCCGGCCAGAACGACGAGCAGGCCCTGGCCAGTGATCATGGCAAGTCGATAGAAGGTGCTCCGGATTCCGACGAACCACGCCTGGTCGTGCGTCGAAAGCCCGAGCATGTAGAACCCGTCGGCGGCAATGTCATGTGTGGCCGAGCTGAATGCCAGCAGCCAGAGAAATGCGAGCGAGTATCGAAGAAAGCCGGGGCCCGGCAGGGTCAACGCGACGCCGGCCAGACCGGCCCCGATGACAAGCTGCATGGCGATGATCCAGAAGCGCTTCGTCCGGATGGTCTCGACGATCGGGCTCCAGAGTGGTTTGATCACCCACGGCAGGTAAAGCCAGCTCGTGTAAAGCGCCAGTTCCGTGTTTGAAACGCCCAGACGCTTGTACATCAGAACGGCAACCTGCATCACGACGATGTAGGGGATTCCTTCGGCGAAATACAGCGACGGTACCCAGGACCAGGCGGATTTTCGGTGATTCGCGGCGTTCATCGGGCTGTCTTTTGAAAGATTGCCGAAAGATAGGCAAAGACCGGTAGTCCGGCCGTGCGCACGGTAACGTTGACCAATGCAGTTTGATATATTGCTGATTCATTTCATCAGCCGATCCTGTGCCTCCCGTGATCAGGAAGTCGGCAAGTCAACGCGCCTCCAACGGCGCAGAACAGCGAGGGTTGGAACCGGAAGAGATGGAAAGAAGGCAGACCGATAGTGAAAGCGAGTCGCGCTTTGAGCGTGTCCCCGTACTCATTTTTGAGAATTCGAGCGCCCTTGCGCGACATGCCGCCACTCGTATTGCGGCGGTGATTCAGGAGCGAAACGCCGAAGGGCGGAACGCCGTTCTTGGTCTGCCTACTGGCTCAACCCCGATCGGCGTCTACCAGGAACTCGTCCGGATGCACGCGGAGGAAGGCCTTGACCTGTCTCGCGTCGTGTCGTTCAATCTCGACGAGTACTATCCGATCTCGACAGATTCGCTGCAGAGTTATCACCGTTTCATGTTCGAGAACTTCTTCGACCACGTCAACATTCCTCGTGAGAACATTCACATTCCGCGAGGTGACGTGCCGCCGGAGGAAATCGAAGCGCACTGCGTCGCGTACGAACGGATGATCGCCGAGGCGGGCGGCATCGACCTGATGCTGCTGGGCATCGGTCGTAGTGGACACGTGGGATTCAACGAACCCGGTTCAGCGATCGAGGATCGAACACGGCTGATCGTTCTCGATGAGATTACAAGGAAGGACGCGGCAAGCGACTTCTTCGACGAAAAGAACGTGCCGCTTCAGGCGATCACGATGGGTGTCGGGACGATCCTCGAATCGCGGGAGATCATCCTGATGGCAACAGGCGAACACAAGGCGCCAATCATCCGTCGGGCGGTAGAGGAGAAGCAGAGCTCAGACGTTTCGGCCACCTACCTGCAGAATCATCCGAATACTTCGTTCTATCTGGATCGTGCGTCGGCAAGCCAACTCACGCGTGTCCAGACTCCGTGGCTCGTTCGCCACGTTGAGTGGGACGACCTGTTGGCAAAGCGGGCGGTGATCTGGCTGAGCGAAACGGTAGAGAAGCCGATCCAGTGGCTTGATGCCTCGGATTTCCACCGACACCACCTCCACGATCTCGTGCACGGCTACTCAAGTGTGGACCACCTCTGCCAACAGATCTATGAGGATCTCCGCGGCAGAATTACGTATGGTCACGAATTGCCCGGCAGCCAGCGTGTGCTCGTGTTCAGTCCGCATCCGGACGATGACGTCATCTCGATGGGCGGCGTTCTTGCGAAGCTCACGCGCAACGGGAACGAAGTAACCGTTGCGTACATGACCAATGGATCCGTTGCCGTCTTCGACGAGGACATCCGTCGGCATCTTCGCTTCGTCGAGATGTGTGCGGATTCGCTGTTGGGCGGTGCCGACTTCAGTCAGGGGCAGAAACGGGTTGACGAAATACTCGACTTTCTGGACAAGAAAGAGCCGGCACAGGTCGACCTTCCGCTTGTCCAGAAGCTGAAGGCGTTCATCCGCTATACGGAGGCGATATCGGCGATCGAAGTAATGGGTCTGGGGCCCGAGAATGCCCGATTTCTTGATATGCCATTCTACAAGACCGGCCGCGTCAAGAAAGATCCAATCTCCGCGGCGGACGTCGAGATTGTGCAGCAGCTGCTTCGCGAACTGAAGCCGGACCATGTCTTCGTGGCCGGTGACTTGTCCGATCCGCACGGAACCCACCGGATGTGCTACAAGGCAATCAAGCAGGCGGTCGAGCTTGAGTACGGTACATCGGGAATTGAGGGAAGCCGCAGGCACCACGGTCACCATCCGGAGATTGGCCGCCCGCTGATATGGCTCTACCGCGGCGCCTGGCAGGAATGGGAAATCGACAAGGCGGATGTCTTTCTGCCGCTTTCAAAGGCAGATCTGGACCAGAAGATCGAGGCCATCTACAAACACGAAAGTCAGAAGGACCGGGCACTGTTCCCGGGTGCATACGACACACGAGAATTCTGGCAGCGCGCGAGGGACCGCAATCGCGACACCGCGCAGGCGCTGGACAACCTGGGCCTCCCGCAGTTCTATGCGGCCGAGGCGTTCGTCACGGTGTACGACCTGCCGTAGTTCTACATCATCAGCCTTTCTTTCAACGCCTTGGACCGTTCACGCGAAGCGATGACTTCGTGCCCGCCCGCCATGATCAGTTTGTAGCGGCCGCTGAACCACGGAATCATTTCGTTGATGAGGTTCATCTGGACGATTGCTGCGCGATGAACGCGCATGAATTGGTCCGGGTCCAGATTGGAGTCTAGGGTGTCCAACGTGTGGCTGACGATATGCTGGCGCACCGTCGGGCGACCTTTTCCCTCGTCGGGTTCGAGGATGTTGAGGCGCGTGATTCCCTCACTGATCTCGGCACTGACCAGGCGCTCTACCGGCACGATCAGAATGCGGTCGCGAAACGGAATCGAGATCTGCTTCAAATACTCGGAGGCAGCCTTTTTGTCGGAATCCTTTTCGTCGACTGACGCGCGCGCGTCCAGCCAATCGAGGAGCTGTCCGATCTGTTCCTCACGCACCTTCATCGCCTTCGGTGCGGAAGCGAGCCTTTCGGCGCGTTCAACAGCCTGCTCGAGTCGCTGCTGCGAAACAGGTTTCAGGAGGTAGTCGACGGCATTCTCCTCGAAGGCCTTGACGGCATATTCGTCGAAGGCCGTTGTGAAGATGACGACGGGCCGGTCGGTTGGATCGATTCTTTCGAGGACACCGAAACCGTCCATTCCCGGCATATGGATGTCGAGGAAAAGAAGGTCGATAGATTCCTCCTGAAGGATCTCCAGTCCCTCGACGCCGCTCTCCGCTTCGGCGGCTACCGCAACTCGCCCGGCCTCTTCCAGGTCTTTCAGCAGCCTGCGGAGTCGTGTTCGGGCAGGTGCCTCATCGTCGATGATCATTACTCGCAGCATAGTGTGATTCAGCTATTGTCCGCTTGGCGTTTGTTTACCGGGATCGACAATTCGACCGTTGTTCCCGTGTCAGGAGTGGATGCAATACGGATCAGGTCGCTCCGGCCGTAGAGGTTCTCCAGCCGCACGGAGATGTTAGACAGCCCGATTCCGTAGAAATCGGTTCTGTCTTCGGCTTCTCCGTTGAAAAGCACAGGAATCCCGCTTCCTGTATCTGAAACGACGATTGACAGGAAGTGGTCCGCAGTCTGTGTCGCACGGATGTGAACCTGGCCGCCACCCAACTTCCGCTCGATCCCATGTTTGACCGAGTTTTCAACCAGGGTCTGGACGACGAATGCGGGCACAGGGATGATGCCGAGTGAACTTGGGACATCAATCTCGACCTTGAGCTTCTTTCCGAAGCGTACCTGTTCGATCGACAGGTAGTTCTTGACGAGCGCGATCTCGTCGGAGAGGGGAATGAAGGTTTCGTCTCGTGCCTGCAGCGTGTGCCGGAAAATTGACGAGAGCTGCTCGACGGTAGCCTCTGCCTGCTCCGGCTTTTCGGCGATCAGGGCCGCAATGGTGTTGAGCGTGTTGAAAAGGAAATGTGGATTTATTTGAGCGCGCAATGCGACGAGCTGGGCCTGCGTGGTCTCGCGGGCAAGGCTCTTTTGATGCTCGATCAACCGAAGTCTATCGATAGCCAGGCCGAGCTGTCCGCACAGCCAGCGGATTTGTTCGAGATCCTCAAGATTGTAGACGCTGCGCCGGTCGCGCTTGCGACCGAGCACGATGACACCGGCGGGCTCAACACGCCCGACTATGGGAATCGCGAGTGCAGCTCCGTGTGCGATGAGTTGGCTGGAAACGGATTCGGGTACGTCACTCGAATTCAAGGCGGGGTTATAGGCCCAGATTCGGGCCTCGTCTTTCAGGTACGGCCAGATTGTTTTGAAAAATGATTCTGTGAGATAGGGTGGTTCGGGGTGGTAGGTGTAGGAGAGCCACTCGTCGTCTCGATCCGATTCTTCAACCTTAACGAACGCCACGGCGGAACGAGCCGCGAATGCCTCACCCACGAGCGTAACAGCTTCCGTTAGTAGACTCTCCAGCACCATGATGTTCGGGATCCTTGCCTGGAACTCGCCCAGGATCTGGCCGGCCCGACGACGCTCGCTGGGAAGCCATTCCGTGAAATAGCGGGAGAGGCCGGCCGCGATGCGTTCGATGAGGAAGACAAGCACAACAGCGAACAAGCCTACGGCGATGTTTCGGGCGGGACTTGTCCGCCCGACCGCACGCTCGATCAGACCGAGTCCGGCAACGAACAGCAAGAAGAACACGCCGAGCGACGAAACCAGCGCGAGTGTCCGCCGAATGACCTGGTCGAACTTGCCGTAGCGAAGTGTCGCGAGCGAAACGAGAATCACCGGAGCGGTCGACAGCAGCTGGGTCGCGACAACAAACCATCCGGCTGAAGATTCGGACGTGGGTCGTACCACCGGCACGATGCCCAGAATGAGCAGCGCTGCAAAAAGTGAAACGGCCAGTGTGATGCTCGATCCGGTCACGTTCCATTGTTCGGCCGTTTCGGATCGATCCGGGACGTGGCGAAGCAACAATATCAGGGCAGCGGAAAGCGCGATGTAGCAGGACGCATAAAAGAGGATCGGAGAGACGAGTTCGTCAAGTGAAAATGGCCCAACTCCGCCCGCGGCTGCCGCCGCGAAAGCAATCAGTCCAAGAACAAGCGTCGGTACAAACACGATTACACGATTGAGTCCGGTCGAAAGGCCGGCCCAACCTGATCCCACCACCTTCCGTACCAGCAGAACGGGGAAGGCTATCCATCCGAAAAGACTGACGAGCGTTGTCGCCTGGAACACGAGGTCGAATCGACTGCCGGGTGACGGTGGGCCAAAAAGATCGATCGCAACAATCCGAACCAGGTTGCCCACGATCCACAGTGCCGACGTGGCAATCAGGACGGCTGAGAAGCGGGCGGCGGTCGAACGCCTGGCAAGAGGAGTCGCGACGATCAGACCCAGAATGTGAAACAGCGCTGCGATGGCGAAGCCCCACATCGAAAACCGCCACAGTGTTCCGGATGTTGGATAAAGAAAGGTGGGGTACCGTGTTGTCGGGAACGTCGCGTCCAGGTGCCGGGTGCCGCGAACGACAGTGTATTCAACCGTGCTGCCGGGCTTCAGCCCTTCGGTCGCGAGCGTCAGGTCGAGGGCATTGAAATACTGCTGGAAATCAAGCAGATAAAAGATGTCGCCGGCTTCGATACCAGCCCTGGCGGCGGGGCCGGACGGATGGACGTATTCGGCCCTTATCGAACCGTCTTCGTCCTGCCACGATATCCAGTCGTAGGCCCGGGTCATCGCCCCAAGGCCGCGAGAGTTGGTCACACGCGAAACCGTTACCCAGTCCGCCATCGTTCGAATCACCGGGTACAGTGCAACGAACGGCATGACGAGTATCATAAGGTGCGCAAGTCGCCAGCGAAGCACGGTCTTGTCGCGTCGATTGCTCATGAATGGTCAGGGCGTGTGCCGGATGGATGTTTGTACGGCAATGTACTGTCGGATCATGTCTTACGCAGTCCCAAACGCCGTATCGGCAATTGCTCGTGGTCGGTGGCTATCTTGCAGTGCCGAAGCCATCCAATTTCTCCTATGACTGTCGATGTCCCACGGTGTCGCTGGGTCAACCTGAAAAACCCGCTTTACGTGTCCTACCACGATCACGAGTGGGGCGTACCGGTCTATGACGAGCGTGAACTCTTCGAACTCTTGTCCCTTGAGGGTGCCCAGGCAGGACTTTCGTGGGAGACGGTCCTCAACAAACGGGAGGGGTACCGCGACGCTTTTGTTGGGTTCGACGTCGATGCCGTCGCGGCTTTCGGTCAGACGGACGTCGACCGGCTCGTTCGCAATCCCGGGATCGTGCGCCATCGCCTGAAGATCGAGGCGGTCATATCGAACGCGCGCGCAATTCAGGTGATGCGCGATTCGCCAGAACCCTTTGCCGAATTCGTGTGGTCGTTTGTTGATGGAAGCCCTCGAGAAAACGGTTACGACCATCACAACGATATCCCGACAACGACTGCCGAGTCAGACGGAATGAGCGTGGCGCTGAGGCGACGTGGCTTCAAGTTTGTCGGGCCGACAATCTGCTATGCGTTCATGCAGGCTGCTGGACTGGTGAATGATCACACCCGAGACTGTTATCTTTTTGCAGGCAAATCGCAGACCCCGAATTCTACACAATGATCATCGACACGCACACACACCTTTATCACAAGCGGTTCGACGACGATCGCGATGAAGTCGTGGAAAGGGCGCGGGCAGCGGGAGTTGGCGTGCTCTTGTTGCCTGCCATCGACGTTGAGTCGATCGGGCAGGCCCTCAACCTCTGTTCAAAGCATGAAGGCATATTTGCGATGGCCGCCATCCACCCGTCCGACGTCAAGGAATCATCGGATGCGGATCTGGCGGAGGTTCGTCGGATGGCGGCGGATGAGCGGATCGTTGCCATTGGCGAGACGGGACTCGACTACTATTGGGACCGGAGTTTCGACGAGAAACAACAGGACTACTTTCGCTGGCACATCCGGCTTGCACTGGAGCTGGATCTGCCGATCGTGATTCACAACCGAGAGGCCACGGAGGACGTCCTGCAAATCCTAGAGGAGGAGCGGAAATCGAGTGACGTTGCGGACCGAATGAGGGGCGTGCTGCACTGCTTCGGTGGTCCGGTGGAGGTTGTTGCCAGAGCGGTTGAGCTTGGATTCTACTTTGGAATTGGCGGTACGGTTACGTACAAGAACAGCGGCGTCGCAGACGTGGTGCGGGCGATCCCTCCGGAACGTCTGCTGGTCGAGACGGACGCACCCTTTCTTGCTCCGGTGCCGCATCGTGGGAAGCGGAATGAACCAGCCTTCATTGCAGAAGTCGTGAGGCAGATCGCGGATGCTCGGGCCGTTTCCGTTTCGGATGTGGAACTGTTGACGACATCTAACGCGATGCGGCTCTTTCGCCTTGGTGCGTAAGCGTTTTCTCAGATTGAATTGTGACGTGGTGGGGAGTGGCGCGCCTTGCATGGCGACCAGAGATTGCCTACTGTACGGTACCACCACAACCCCCAAACCCGAGGTAGCACATGCGAAGATTGGTACAAAGTGCCGTCGCGGCGGCGTTCGTTATGGGAATCACGGCGATTCCCCATTCAACGTTTGTTCGTGTTGCAAGCGCACAGGATTATACCCCCGAGACCGGCTACGAACTGGCTTGGTCGATCGACCCGAGAGACTATCCCGAATTGTTCACCCATACGAGCGGTATCGGCGGCTACAGCGTCTTTACAGGTATGGATTTTGATCAGGATGGCAAGCTTGAGATTCTCATGGCCACCGATGAGACGCTGCCTCCGCGCGGCGATGACCCGGGGTTTCTTGAGATGTTCCTGTTTGAGAATGATGGCGACAACTCGTACACGAACATCTGGCACTGGTCGTATTCCGATTCGTCCAACTCGTTTCCCCCGATTGCAATCGGCGACATCGATGAAGACGGACTCCAGGAGATCTATTTCGGCGTGCCGACCCTGCCGCGCAAGGGTGACCCGAACGACCTTTTCGTTTTCGAGCAAAACGAGGACCTGACGTTCCCGGATACGCCTACGACTACGTGGGGCTACAACAGGGACATTTCCACTGACTTCCGTCCGTCCGGTTTGCAGCTTGCTGACGTGGACGGTGATGGAAAGATTGAGCTAATCACGGTATCGCGAACTGCCGGCAACCGTGAGCTGGTGGTTGCCTCGCTCGCAGGTGCTCTCGACGAATTCGCCAGTTGGAACATCGAGTTCGAAGCCGGCAATGACGTACTCGGTGGTGGCAGTTTATACGATGTCGGCGTCGCGGATTTTGACAACGACGGCAACATGGAGATCTGGGTAAATACCTGGGACCTGTTCAGCCTTGCGATCTTTGAAGCGTCGGGTGCGGACACGTACTCGCTCCAGGCCGAGATTAACCAGTACGTTCCTGTCGGTGATGCAGGTGGCTTCAACATCCATGATTTCCTTTTTGAGGATATCGACGGCGATTCGAGACTTGAGCTCCTGTATCCTCAGACTGATGGTGTCTTCTATTTCCTTGATGACGTCGACGATGTCTCGACGATCAGTGGCGACTCATTCGCCAGAGTCGGGAAGTTTGCGCCGACTTCGGGCAACGCCAGGGGTGCAGATAGCGGCGACATAGACGGAGATGGCAACATCGACCTGGTGGTCTCCACCGGGGTAGACGAAACCGTCATGCGGATCGAGTACGACGGCGTCGGTGATCCGGCCGACTCGACGAGCTATGTCTGGAGCACGATCCTCGATACTTCCGATGATACCCTGGGCGAGCGTTATTACCCACTGCGCATCGCGGATGAAGATCTTGACGGTGATAATAAGCGCGAAATTGTCCTGACGAACCTCTACGCGTCGGACCCGGGACAGCTGATGCTGCTCGTTCTGGAGGCGTCGGGAAGTACGGCGGTTGATCCGATCAGCACGGTTGTGCCTGAGCGCCTTGCGCTGAAGGCGAACTACCCGAACCCGTTCAAAGGCGCCACAACCATCGAATACGATGTCGATCGCGCGGGAACCGCAACTATAACAGTGTACAATCTGATGGGACAGGCGGTCCGAACGTTGGTTGATGAATCGCACCAGCCCGGATCGTATCGCACGAGCTGGGATGGTACGAACGATGCCGGACAGCGAGTCAGCAGCGGTACCTACCTCTACGCCATCGAGGCCGACGGAGCACGACAAACACGGCGCATGGTGTACATGCGTTAGACGATTGGATCCGATCCGACAGTAAAGAAAAGGGCCCACCGGACATACCGGCGGGCCCTTTCTTTTTGCTCGGGCGTTGATCGCGGCGGGCGATCCGTTACGCGGTCTCTTCGCCGTCCTCTACTACTTCGTAGTCGACATCCTTGACCTCGCCGGATCCGTCGCTCGGCGCGCCTTCAGCGGGCGCCTCCGCCTGAGACGCTTCCTGCTGCGCGTTGTACAGATCCTGACTGGCTTCCGCCCACGCCTCGTTCAACTGCTGGAGCGCGGAATCGATCTCGGATTCGTTCTTGTTCTTGTTTGCTTCCTTGAGGCGTTCGAGGGCAGCTTCGATCTTGGCCTTCTTGTCCGCGGGCAGCTTGTCCCCGTAATCCTTCAGATTCTTCTCAGAGGTGAAGATCAGCTGATCCGCCTGAATGAACTTGTCGGCCGTTTCACGCTTCTTGCGGTCCTCCTCGGCGTGCGACTTTGCGTCTGCACGCATCTTTTCGATTTCCGCCTCGGTCAGGCCGCTTGAGGCTTCGATTCGAATCGACTGTTCCTTGCCGGTAGCCTTGTCCTTGGCCGACACCTGGAGAATGCCATTCGCGTCGATGTCGAACGTGACTTCGATCTGCGGCATTCCGCGCGGAGCAGGAGGGATGCCGTCCAGATGAAAGCGGCCGATGGTCCGGTTGTCGGAGGCCATCGAACGGTCCCCCTGCAGCACGTGAATCTCGACGGATGGCTGGTTGTCGGAAGCTGTCGAGAACACCTCGCTCTTCTTGGTTGGGATCGTGGTATTCGACGCGATCAGGGACGTGGTAACACCGCCGAGCGTTTCGATTCCGAGATTCAGTGGTGTGACGTCAAGCAGCAGTACGTCGGACACGTCGCCTGAAAGAACGCCACCCTGAATGGCCGCGCCAACGGCAACAACCTCATCCGGGTTCACCGAGCGATCCGGCTTCTTACCAAAGAACTCCTCAACCGTCTTCTGGACAAGCGGAATACGGGTCGACCCGCCCACGAGGATTACCTCGTCTATGTCCGACTTGGCGAGTCCGGCATCCTTCAGGGCCTTTTCCATCGGCGGGATGGACCGCGTAACCAGGTCGTCGACGAGTTGTTCGAACTTCGCACGGGTAAGGTCCATCGTCAGGTGCTTCGGGCCCTCGTCCTGCGTTGCCGTGATGAACGGCAAGTTAATCGTCGTCTGGGTTGAACTGGAGAGTTCGATCTTGGCCTTTTCCGCCGCTTCTTTGAGGCGTTGAAGGGCCATCGCGTCTTTGCGCAGGTCGACACCTTCGTCCTTCTTGAACTGGTCGGCGATGTAATCGATCAACCGCTGGTCGAAGTCGTCGCCCCCGAGGTGCGTATCCCCGTTCGTCGATTTGACTTCGAATACACCGTCTCCGAGCTCGAGGATCGAGATGTCGTAGGTACCGCCGCCAAGGTCGTAAACGGCGATGGTCGCCTCGGATTCCTTCTTGTCGAGTCCGTAGGCAAGAGCAGCGGCCGTCGGCTCATTGATGATGCGCTTGACGGTAAGCCCGGCAATCTTGCCGGCCTCCTGGGTTGCGGTTCGCTGCGCGTCGTTGAAGTAGGCCGGAACCGTGATCACCGCTTCGGTGACCTTCTCACCGAGGTAATCTTCCGCAGTCTGCTTCAGTTTTTGCAGAATCATTGCGGAGATTTCCTGTGGGGAGTACATCTTGTCGTCGACCTGAACCCGAGCCGTGTCGTTGTCGCCCGCGACGACGGTGTACGGGACGGTCTTCATTTCATCCGTCACCTCGGCGAAACGTCGACCCATGAACCGCTTGATAGAGAACAGTGTGTTCTTGGGGTTCGTGATAGCCTGCCGCTTCGCGGGTGCACCCACGAGTCGTTCGCCGTCTTTTTTGAAGGCGACGACGGACGGAGTGGTGCGGGCCCCTTCGGCGTTCGTAATAACGGTCGGCTCACCGCCTTCCATAACCGCGACGACGGAGTTGGTGGTCCCGAGGTCAATTCCAATAATTTTGCTCATGGCGATAAGGTTTCTCTTGCTCTTAAAGTCTAGCAGGTAGTCTCCAGCAGGTTTTTTTTCGAAGCTCCCGCCAGAGCTTTCAGTTCTGGCTGCAACAGATCAACTGAAGCAGCGAGCCGAGTCGGGGCGCAGTCGTTCATAATGGCAGAAAACTGCCGCCTCCACTGCAGATATCAGGATTTTCAAGATTGATGCCAGATCCCCCAAGTGTTCTTTCGGCGTGATTCTCCGTCAGAATGACAGGTGCCGCGCCCACTGTCGTCTGCCTGGCAGGGCTGAAATGGCAAAGACTGAAAACAAGTCAGGCGGCCCGAGCCACGGAAAGGCGCGGGTGAAGTATATTCCTCGGCATGTCCCACCGCTTCAAACACGTACCCAACATGCTCACAGTGGCGAGAATTGTCGTCACTCCGATCCTGTTGGTTCTGCTCTTCTCCGAAAGCCTCTACGGCTTGCTCGGAGCAACCGTCCTGTTCATCCTCGCTTCGATTTCGGATTATTACGACGGACAGATCGCGCGCAAGTACGGCGTGCCCTCTCGGGTCGGCAGATTCCTTGACCCGCTGGCAGACAAGGTCCTTGTTCTTGGCACATTCGTGGCGCTGGCCTTTCTGGTTCCGTCGATCGTTCCATGGTGGGCAGTGGCTATTGTTTTCGTCCGGGATATCGCCATTACGGGATTCCGAATGTGGGCGGAGTACCATGGGCGCTCACTCCGGACGCTTCCGATGGCCAAGGCGAAGACGACGATTCAACTCGTCTTTCTCATCGGCATGCTCGTGATGCTGACTGCTGAGAAGGTACCGGGACTTCTCGGTACCATCGGCGCGTGGGTGTTGGCGAGTTGGATCCCGATGCTCGTGCTGCTCGCGGTGGTCGTTATCACGGCCTACACAGGTTTTCTTTATTTCTACAAGCTTGAGTACACCACTTGATTCGGGCCGCCGTCCTGACCACGTCCAGATTTCTCAGACGGTTGCCGCGTCACTGCTCGACATCGGCGCGGTGATAATCTCGCCCGATCAACCGTTTACCTGGGCGTCCGGGATTCAGTCGCCGATCTACTGCGATAATCGACTTTCGCTTGGCTATCCGCCCGTTAGGAAGGCCATTTGTGATGCTTTTCGCGTGCATCTCGAAGACTGGATCGGAGCGTCAGAAGTTGTTATTGGGACTGCAACTGCCGGGATCCCACACGCCGCATGGCTCGCGGACGCGTGCCAACTCCCGATGGCGTATGTGCGATCAAGTGCAAAAGGGCACGGTCGCCAGAACCAGATCGAAGGCGTTGTCCGCGAAGGTTGGAAGGCCGTCGTCATCGAAGATCTCGTGTCGACCGGAGGATCGTCGCTGAAAGCCGTGCAGGCCGTCAGAGACGCCGGTGTTACAGTGCTTGGCGTGGGCTGCATCTTTTCATATGGGCTGGAGGAGGCCCGGTCCGCCTTTGAAAAGGACGATGTGCACTGCCGGTCGTTGACAACTCTTGAGGCGCTCCTTGCGGTAGCCGCGGAGAAGGGCCTACTTTCGGAATCTCAGATCGACTCTGTCCGCAAATGGCGGACAAGTCCTCAGACGTGGCGTCCGCAATGATTTCCGCAATGATTAGAGCAGAGGTCATTACAATCGGAGACGAACTCCTGATTGGGCAGACCATCAACACGAATGCGTCGTGGATCGGGGAGGCGCTCGGACTTATTGGCGTTGACGTTCGCAGAGTGACGGTTGTGGGCGACGATGCCGTTGAAATGACTAGGAGTCTCGATGCGGCAATGAAGGAGGCGCAGCTTGTCATCCTCACGGGCGGACTCGGTCCAACGCACGACGACGTTACGCGAGACGTGGTTGCGGCCTATTTCAAGACCGAGCTGGTCTTTGATGATCGATTCTTCAACATCGTGCGCGAGCGCTTCGAGCGGCGGGGGCGGACGGTGCCCGAAAGCAACCGAACACAGGCGATGATACCGGTCGGGTTTGACGTCATGCCCAATCCGATCGGCACGGCCCCGGGTTTCTGGAAACGGGTCGGCACGCTGAAGAAGCCCGTGTACGTTGCCGTCGTACCCGGCGTACCGAGAGAGATGAAGCGGATGGTCACTGAGCAGGTCGTTCCGCGCGTGCGAGATGTCTTCGACCTGCCGGTTATCCAACATCGGATGATACACACATCCGGGATAGGAGAGTCGCACCTGCAGGACCTGTTGGAGAACGTAACTGGACAACTGGGAGACTACGTCAGGCTCGCGTACCTGCCGTCTCTGGAGGGTGTAAAGCTGCGTTTGTCCGTTCGATCGCGGACGCCGGAACACGCTGCAAAGGAACTTGATCGTGTAACCGGCTACATTCTTGAGCGGGCAGGTCGTTTCGCATTTACGACCGTTGGCGAGTCGCTCGAGGGAGCCGTCGGCAGATTGCTTCGCTCGTCAGGTACGTCGGTGGCTGTTGCCGAGAGCTGCACTGGGGGCAGAATCCTCGATCGTTTGACGGATATCCCTGGTGCATCCGCGTACGTGAGAGGTGGAGTGGTCGCCTACTCGAATGATGTGAAGGTGGAGGCGGTTGGGGTCGATCGGGAGACACTGGCGGAGTACGGTGCGGTGAGTGAGGCCGTGGCCCTGAAGATGGCACAAGGCATTCGCCAACGTCTCGGTGCGGATGTCGGTCTTTCGGCAACGGGCATTCTTGGCCCGACGGGCGGAACGACGGATAAGCCAGTTGGGACGGTGTGGATCGCGCTCAGCCGCGACGGAATGGAGCGGGCGGAGTTGTGCAAGCTCGGCACGGACCGCGAATCCAACAAGCGTCGGGCGGTGACCGCCGTCCTGAACCTTCTCCGCCTGGATCTCGCGGAACGGGGTTTCGCTGATCTTTCGTGATCGGTGGCATGATTGGAGCGCCGTCCGTATCTTTTGAGTATGTGCAAAAGGTGTGTGCCGGTCTTGTGGCAATAACGGCGCACCGGTTCCGAATTTGCGGGCTTTTTGTCGCCGCGTGGCGCCGGACGTTACGTTTTGCGCGCTGGTGGGTCATTAAGGAGTGCACGATGGGTCGGTCGCTGCTTTCCTTCCGGGTGCGGTAATCGGGGAAGGCGAAGTCGTCTGGTGAGGGAGCTACCTGACGGCGGATCAGACGATCGGGCAGCGGTGATGTGGCATCAGGCGATTGGGCAGCAGGTGATGTGACATAAGGTGATGTGAGAGCGTATGACAGAACGTTGTCACCGGGGCATGGTAGGTTGGTTGCCGTGGCCCAGAGAGAACATCACCGGAAAGGAGGGCATTACCGGAAAGGAGGACATTACCGGAAGAGAGCGCATTACCGGAACAGACATTCCAGAGACTTCCAGAAAAAGAGATTCCCAGAGAGAAAGACATGAGCGAAAGAACAGCAGACCCGGCCAAGCAGAAGGCACTCGATCTGGCGCTGAAGCAGATCGAAAAGAATTACGGAAAGGGTTCGATCATGCGTCTCGGTGACGCGCCGTCGGTCTACATTGAGGCGATTCCGACCGGTTCGCTTGCTCTTGATGCCGCCCTCGGCGTTGGGGGGGTGCCGCGTGGGAGAGTTGTCGAGATTTACGGTCCGGAGTCATCCGGCAAAACAACTCTTGCGACCCACGTCATCGCGGAAGCGCAGAAGCTGGGAGGCACGTGTGCCTTTATCGATGCGGAGCATGCCTTTGATGCCTCGTATGCAGAGAAGCTGGGTGTGAATGTTGAGGCGCTCCTGGTGTCGCAGCCCGACACGGGTGAGCAGGCGCTCAACATCTGCGACACGTTGGTTCGTAGTGGTGCGCTGGATGTCATCGTGATTGACTCGGTTGCGGCGCTCGTTCCGCAGGCGGAAATCGAAGGCGAAATGGGTGATAGTCATGTCGGCTTGCAGGCGAGGCTCATGAGCCAGGCCCTTCGCAAGCTGACTGCCAATATCAACCGAACGAAGACGTGCGTCGTCTTTATCAACCAGATCAGAGAGAAAATTGGTGTTATGTTCGGTAGTCCGGAGACAACGACGGGCGGGCGTGCACTGAAGTTCTACTCATCAGTTCGTCTTGATATTCGACGCATTGGTGCCATCAAAGACGGCGCGGAGGTGATCGGCAACCGCACGCGGGTCAAGGTTGTCAAGAACAAGGTGGCGCCGCCGTTCCGCGAGGCCGAGTTTGACATCATTTATGGCGAAGGCGTGTCGTCGATGGGAGAGCTTGTTGACATCGCCGTCGACAAGAATGTCATTCAGAAGAGCGGCTCCTGGTACGCCTATGGTGACACGAAGATTGGTCAGGGACGTGATGCCGCGAAGAACTGGTTGATCGAGAATGACGATTTCCGTAAAGAGGTCATGAACCAGGTCAAGATTGCGCTCGGCATGGTGCAGCCTCCAGCGGAGACATCGGAAGACAAGAGTGCCAAATCCGCAAAGTCAACCAATGGAGCGTTGATTGAAGTTTGATCGGCCCGGACACCACCGGGCGGGAAACGCCGCGAGATTTGCGAAGAGACGGGAAACACCGTACTTTAAAGGTTCGCATCGCGGGGTGGAGCAGCTGGTAGCTCACCGGGCTCATAACCCGGAGGTCGCGGGTTCGAATCCCGCCCCCGCTACTAGTTCGTAAACGCTCGACGACGACGTCGCGTTGGACTCAGTTTCAGCTCAAGGCTGTCGGCTCCGGCCGACAGCCTTTTTGCTTTTGAACCGGTTCCCCGTTTCGGTTGTTCAATGAAACTTTCCGATTCTGAATAGCGCTCCTCGCGTCTGGATGTTACTTTCAGTCCGCTGGGCACAACGTATCTCGCTCCAACAACTCGATACCGAATGGCGACACTTCACCCCTTCAAAGCACTTCGCCCGAACCCCGATCATGTCCGCGATGTTGCCTGTGTTCCTTACGATGTCATTGATTCGGATGAGGCGCGCCAACTGGCCGAAGGAAATCCCCACAGCTTTCTGCATGTCATCCGCCCGGAGATCGACCTTCCGGTGGGAACGTCTGAATACGACGACCGCGTCTACGAGATCGGAGCAGCAAATCTGAAGGCTCTTGCTGACAGTTCTTACTACGTCACAGAACGTGCTCCCGGTCTCTACGTCTACCGGTTGGTCATGGATGGTCGGTCCCAAACGGGGATCTTTGGTTGCGTCTCGGTGGCCGACTACGACAATGATGTTATCCTCAAGCACGAGAAAACGCGCCCATCCAAGGAAGACGACCGCACGAAACACATCGTCACGCAGCGGGCTCACGCAGAACCGGTAATGCTCACGTTTCGGGACGCTGATGACGTTGCCGCGATTGTACAGCGCGCGTCTGATGGTGAGCCGCTGTACGATTTCGAGGCCCCGGACTCTGTGCGGCATACGATCTGGAAAGTCGACGAGACAAGCGAGCTGGTGGATGCCTTTGCATCAGTCGAGAGGTTGTATGTTGCAGATGGACACCATCGGTGCAAGGCGGCCAGTCGAGCGGCGCACGAACTCGGTGGGCGACCTTCGGACGAGGTGAGTTTCTTTCCCGCGGTGCTGTTTCCCATGAGCGAGGTGGCGATCCTGCCGTATAACAGGATCATTTATGCGCTGCCGGGAAGCACCGACTCGTTCAAGCAGGAACTGACGAAACGATTTGGTGTCGTCGCCGGGCCTGCGACGCCGGATCAACCCGGGCGCGTGTCCGTGTATCTTTCAGGTGAGTGGCTGCTTCTCGACTTGCCGGAATCGGCGATGCCCGGGGAGGTCGCATCTCTTGACGTCGCTCGACTCGCGGAGTTTGTGCTGGAGCCGATGCTGGGTATTGGTGATCCGAGAACCGATCCAAACATCGACTTTGTCGGTGGGATACGGGGTACAGGTGAACTCGAACGACTTGTGGATTCCGGCAAGGCAGCGCTGGCCATCTCGATGTATCCGACATCAGTGGAAGAATTGGTCACGGTTTCGGACGCCGGCATGTTGATGCCCCCGAAATCGACGTGGTTCGAACCGAAGCTGCGCAGTGGCATGCTTGTCCATCGGTTTTAGTCTAAAGCTGGATCTGGTTTGAAAGGTAGGAGGGAAGAATGAAGGTACTGGTCGCCGACAAGCTGTCCGAGTCGTTCGTTTCGATGCTTGTCGATCAAGGGTTGTCAGTTGATATGCAGCCGGGTCTGAAGGATGCATCGCTTGCCGAGCAACTCGCGCTGCTGCAACCGGAGGTGCTCGTCGTGCGGTCGACGAAAGTCAAGCGCGAACATTTTGAGGCATCCTCGAAATTGGAACTGATCGTTCGTGCGGGAGCCGGCGTCGACAATATCGATCAGACGGAAGCATCGGCGCGGGGGGTCTTTGTTGCGAACTGCCCGGGAAAGAACGCGATTGCGGTTGCCGAACTGACAATCGGACTGCTTCTTTCACTCGATCGCTATATACCCGACAACGTCATCGATGCACGCGAGGGGAGGTGGAACAAGGCGCGCTATTCGAATGCGGCCGGACTGCATGGCAGGACGATGGGCCTTGTCGGTCTCGGCAGCATCGGCCGGGAGGTTGCGCGAATGGCTCAGGCTCTGGGGATGAATGTCCGGGCATGGAGTCGGTCGTTGACGCCGAAGGAGGCGGGGAGATTGGGCATTGAGTACTGTGCGAGTCCGATCGATGTCACAAAGGACGCGCATGCCGTCAGTGTTCACGTCGCCGGCAACTCGGAAACGGCGAAGATGGTCGACAAGGCTTTTCTGTCCGCGATGCCAAACGGGGCGTTCCTGATTAACACATCGAGGAGCTCAGTCGTCGATGAGGATGCCCTGTTGGCCGAACTCGACGCTGGTCGCCTGTATGCGGGCCTCGATGTCTTTGACGGTGAGCCGTCGGGAAAGGACGGGTCGTTTGATGAGCCCGTCGCCAGGCATGCCCGGGTATACCTCACGCACCACATCGGCGCCTCCACCGAACAGGCGCAAGAGGCGATTGCTGATGAAGCGGCGCGCGTCGTGATTGCGTACGCACAGACAGGAGAGGTGCCAAACTGCGTCAACCTGGCGGTCAAGTCGCCTGCGACACATCAGCTTACGGTGCGTCATCTGGACAGGGTAGGGGTGCTGGCATCCGTCCTCGAAGAGATGCGTCGCGCCGAGTGGAACGTCCAGGAAATGGAGAATCTCGTTTTCGAGGATGCACATGCAGCTTGTGCCCGCATTCGGTTTATCGGAAGGGCCGCGAGCGACGTGGTCAGCAAAATCGAAACGATGCCGCACGTGCTCGCCGTGACGCTTATCGAGCTTTAGTCAGATCGCGGATCTGTAACCAACTTCGGTGGGTGCATCGCGACGATGCCGCCGGATCAACATCAACGATGGTTTAGCGAAAATGCGCCAAAGAACACACAATTTCTCAGCCGGTCCGGGTGTCCTTCCACTTGAAGTACTCATGGAGGTCAAGGAGGAAATTCCGGTCTTCAGTACGTCAGGGGCGACGGTGTTTGAAATCAGTCACCGGTCGAAGGAATACTCCGCCGTTGCTGACTCGGCACGTTCGCTGATTCGCAAACTTCTCGGTTTGTCCGATGACTGGCACATCTTGTTTCTTCAGGGTGGAGCTTCCCTTCAGTTTTATCAGGTGCCGTTGAATTTTCTGAAACCTGGTGGGCGGGCCGCGTACGCCAACACCGGAAGCTGGTCGAAGAAGGCGATCAAGGAAGCCCGGACACTTGGCACCGTTGATGTTGTTGCGTCTTCAGAAGACAGCGGCTTCTCGTACATCCCGGATTCCGCAGACTGGTCTTTGGAGTCCGGCACGAATTACGTCCACTTCACTTCGAACAACACGATCTACGGAACGGAGTATGCTGCCGATCCCGTTAGCGAAGTTCCCCTCGTATGCGATGCATCAAGTGACTTCATGAGTCGGCCGATGGATCTGCAGAGTTACGGTTTGATTTACGCTGGAGCCCAGAAGAACGTTGGCCCCGCCGGCCTGACGGTTGTTCTTGTTCGCGATGGTTTTCTCAGTTCACGAAACGACAAGGTCCCGACGCTCCTCGACTACGGCACCCACGCCGAAAAGCTGTACCACACGCCGCCCGTATTCGCCGTGTACGTCATGGAGAAAGTGATGCGATGGCTTGATCGACTCGGAGGTCTGTCGGCGATTCAGGATCTCAACAAGCAGAAGGCCGCCGAGATATACAACGTCATTGACGGGGGGGACTTCTATCGGGGAGTTGCCCGCAAGGACTCGCGGTCGTTGATGAATGTAACCTTCCGTCT
>JAGQWL010000379.1 GCA_020437385.1 Bacteroidota bacterium | reverse complement strand
TTGCGGGTTCGGTGTGTCGGTACAGCTTGAACCATGTCGCGCCGGCTTCGGACCATCGACGCACGAACGCACGCGCACTTTCAGCCGATTCGGGTTTATACATCGGACCGTTTCCGCCGGGACCGGTGATGTACGGAGCGGTCGGGAAGATTCTGGGTCCGATTGAGTCGCCCCGGGCGACGGCCGCGGCGAGTTCAAGCTCGGCATTCGGGTCCGCGCTTCCGGCAGTTTGCACAGTGGTGACGCCGCTTGCAAGCCAGAGCCGGGATGCGGAGTAGCCCATAAAGGTAATACCCGGCATGTGCGTGTGGTCGTGCATGCCGATGAGGCCGGGGATGACGGTTCTGCCCGGCATTCGACGGATGTCGGCATCTGCCGGAATGGATGTCGAATCCGTTGGGCCGATTGCAGCAATCAACCCGTCAACAATGATCACGGTTTGGCGATGTTGTGCTGGCGAACCTGTTCCGTCAATGACCGACACGTCGACGAGGGCCACGGTGTCATCAACGCGCGACCGTTCAGACGACGCAATGCACGCGGCCAGTAAGAATAGTGGGGTAATCAGCGTCCTCATTGTACTCGTCGCATTCGGCTGAAGGGGAATCCGTTGCATCCGGAGCGCGGTGCGGCGCGATTCGCGGGCTGGGCGTGTTGGGCGTCGCGAGCGGACTCGGCCGAGTAGACCGTGTAGCAGAACGCCCATGGGTAGTCGGGCGAGGCGTCGAGCTCGACCCAGTCGATCCGTGTGTAGAGACCCTGGTCCGTCGAGTTGCTGCTGTCATTGACGGCGACAAGGTATTCGCCCGGCACGTTCCAGTTGACGATGTCGTACACCGCGCTCGGAATCTGTCGCCACTGTCCGCGGTCGATCGTGTAGCGGATGCCGTAGTCGTCCTCAAAGACGCCGATCATCTGCGGCGGCGGGACGTTCGCGGGCGGCTGTTTTGTTGAGGCGCATCCGGCGAGGATGAGGACGAAGGTGGCGGCGGCGATGCGGTGCATTGGTGTCAGAGAATCATGGATTCGTGGCTTATTCGTCCGTCGATCGAATCGTGGATCCATCTCGGTTTGAGGAAGATTACCCCATATTACCAATGTATCGCGGTAGGTTTCCTTGGAAATTTGCCATTCTAGAATGCAAGCGGTTTGTGCTTGCGATTGAGCTGTAAGAAACTTTCTTCACCTATTGCGAAACCGATCGGTTTCTCATTATACTTGCTACCGATCGGTTTCGCTTTTGCCGACGGGTGTCCGTCGGCGCGGTGCACCGGCTAACAAACACAAGAACTCTCACGCCAAGCGAAAATGCGACGCGACGTCTTTCAGGCAATAGCAGACCCGACGCGACGGGCCATCCTCGCCCTCATCGCCATCCAGGCAATGACCCCCAACGCGCTTGCCGATCAGCTCGACAGCAGTCGGCAGGCCGTATCCAAACACCTGCGGATCCTCCGCGAGTGCGAGGTGATCAGCCAGGAGCAGCAAGGGCGCGAGATCTTCTACAGCATCGAGCTCGACAAAATGAAAGAGATCGACAAATGGCTCGAGCAGTTCCGCGCCATCTGGGAGAACCGCTACAGCCAGCTCGACGACCTTCTCAAAACCCTCAAGGACAGGAAACAATCATGACGGACAACCTGCAATTCGACTTCATCGTCGACAAGAACCTGAACACCATCACCGTGCGCCGCGAGTTCGCGGCGGATCGGCAACTCGTCTGGGACTGCCACACGAAGAGCGAACTGCTCGACCAGTGGTTCGCTCCCAAACCGCTGACCACGAAGACGAAGTCGATGGACTTCAGCGAAGGCGGACACTGGCACTACGCGATGGTCATGCCGGACGGAACCGAACACTGGGGCTACACCAAATACTCCGACATCAATCCGATCGACAGCTACCGAACCGTCGACGCGTTCGCGAACGAAGCCGGTGAGATGAACTCCGATCTGCCGACGGCGACATGGAATGTCAGCTTCACCGACTTCGGCGATGACGACGCGCACACGATGGTCGAGACCTTCGTACAATACGCTGCGCTCTCTGACCTCGAAACGGTCCTCAACATGGGCATGAAGGAAGGGCTGACTTCAACGCTCGAGCGGCTCGATGAGCTGATTGAGAAGCTGGTCGCGTGATCCAAGATCACGCGGAAACGAAGAAGATAGCTCGCGCGAGCTTCGCCCGCGCGGAAACGAAGAAGATAGGAAGATAAGAAGATAGGATAGGTCCGAGGTCGTCCCGCGCCGCGACGGTGGATCGTGGCGCGGGAGTTCCCGCGGGACCTCATTGGGACGAACGAACTGTCTTTGCCTTGATCCCGCGAGAGCTTCGGTGTCCTACCTGCGGTCGAAGTGCGATGCTATTCCTTACGCCCCAACTCCGCCTCAATCGCCTCCCGCAGCGCCCGGGAATCGGTAAGCTGCTGCTCGGCGAACGTGCGACCGTAGGCTGAGGCGCGAATGCGCTGAAGCAGCACGGATCGAACAACGCGACGATCTGTCGCGCCCTCCGGCGGAATGTGATCGTCGGGCGCCACAGCCTAGGCCTTTCGTTTTTCAAGGTTGAACTTGATGGCTTCCTTGATCAGCCGCTTCAGCGCCGCCTCGCTGATCTTGTCGCCCTCGAACAGATCGATCGCACGGCGCTGGTTGCCTTCGAGTCCGGCGTTGAAAAGTCCGTCCGGGTCATCCAGGTGGGCGCCGTTCTGGAACGTCACCTTCACCTTTCCCTTATGAGCGTTGGCCACCGCCAGAATCCCGTTGTGCTCCCATACCGGACTGCCCATCCATTTCCACTCTTCGACAACGCCCGGGTCCGAGGCGAGGAACGCCTTTCGGATCTTTGCCAGCACCGTCCCGCGCCAGTCGTCGTGCCTGGCAATGTAGTCGGTGATCTGTTCGGCGGGGGACGCGTCGGACTTGCTCGAGCGGGTTGCCATAGGCGTTGCCGATAACGAGTGGACGAAAGGTAACCAAAGATAGTCAAGTGGTTACTCTTGCGACAATCTGAACTCGCGATAGGCCCGCGCCATTGAGTCCGAGTATGCGACCGCACGCCGTGCGTCCGCCCTGTATTGCTCCGCCTCATTCGGACGCCCCTCGCGCTCCAGGATGGTCACCAGAAGAGGTGCCGCGTAGAATCGGTTGAAAGGGCGAATCGCGTCGGAGTAGCAGGCCTGGAGACTTTCAACGGCATTCGTCGAGTCGCCCGATTGGACCATGAGAAGACCACTGTAGCAGTTTCGGCGCGCGCCCATGCTCTCGCCGTCGGCCGGTGCGGTTGCAAGCAGCGAGTCGGTTGAAGCGAGCCAGCGCCGTGCGCCGTCGATGTCTCCCAGAGCCAGCTTGTTGCGAATGCGCTCCAGCGCAATGACAGTTAGAATGACCTGCCGGTATCTCTCACCTGGGCTCCCCGCCACAAAGTGTCGAACGGCGTAATCGTAACCCTCGGCGAGCAGGGAATCGGCAGGTTGCGGAAGACCCGCAGCAAGGATGTCGAAGGCGAGTCCCTGCATAAGAAATGGGTAGTTGTTTCCTTCGGGGTGCGGTCCATGCAATCGCGCCGACTCACTCAGTCGCTGCAACCGGATGGTGGCATTCGGCGCGAACATGCCGCCGTAGTAGAACGCCTCAGCGAGTCGCGGATCATCCGCGCCATATTGTTGCCGTCGAATTTGCAGTACTACGTTGCCGTGGTACGTTGCGAGGTCGAAGAGCCCTAACGATTGGTATGTATCTCCGATGATGTTGTGAAGATCAGCGCGGATGTCAAGCTGGCCGGCGAACTCAGAATCGATTCGTGCCGCCGCCTCGTCCAGAACCAATTTGATCGGCGTGTTCGGTCCCTTCGCTTCGCCATCTACATACCAGCGGGGATTCGGAGCGCGCAGAAGGCGATCGAGGAAGCCCCTGACGGCCTCCGCCCGTTGGAGCTGGAGGTTCGCTTCGACAGCCGACGATTCGGCAAGTGTCAAGGCGTCCTTCAGCCTGATCGTGTAGTTCCAGATCAGAAGCGACAAGGCGAGCAAGGTAATTGCAGCGGAAGCGACGGCAGTCTTATGGCGGCTGACGAATCTACGCGAGCGATACAACGCACGAGGGGGCCGAGCCCTGATCGGGAATCCTCCCATGTAGCGTCTCACATCGTCTGCCAGTTCCGCGGCCCCTTGATACCGAAACGCCGGATCCTTCTCCATCGCGGTCATGGCGATCAGATCGATATCGCGCCGCAGCCCTCCGGATGTATCGCGAACGCGCGACGGCGACGGCGGAATTTCTTCGCATACGATCCGTTCGATCTGAGCAGCTGTCTTTCCAGTGAGGTCATAGGGCTTCTTGTCCGTAAGCAACTCGAACAACAGGACGCCGAGTGAATACACGTCGGTGGTGGTGGTGATTCGCCGTCCCATCAGCTGTTCCGGCGCGGCGTACGCCGGCGTCAGCGCTGCTTCCTTGGTCTGGAAGATGTTGTCATCAGAAGCCAATACCTTGGCTATGCCGAAGTCGACAAGTCGAACCTGCGGTCCGGCAACGCCATGAACCACCATGACGTTCGACGGCTTCAGGTCGCAGTGCACAACGAGATGGTGATGGGCGTAGGCGACGGCGTCGCAGACCTGAAGAAACAGCTCCAGTCGATCTGCGACTTTGAGTTCATGAGACCGGACGTAGTCGGTGATCGCGTCGCCGTCGATGTATTCCAACGCGAGGTAGGGCGATCCGTCACTGGCAATACCACTGTCGTAGAGTCTCGCGATATTCGGGTGATCAAGGTCGGCGAGGATCTGGCACTCCGCCTGCAGTCGTCGCGCAGTCGCCGCACCACCATGGCGAAGGAATTTCATGGCCGCAACGCGACGGTACGCACCGTCTGCGCGCTCGGCTCGGTAAACGGTGCCCATTCCCCCGTCTCCGATGTGCTCAAGAAGTCGCCATGGTCCGATTCGACGATCGATCATCGGATCGCGAAGCCGAACGATTGGCGTCCCAAGGTAGCCCGCTCTTTCTGCGGCCTCGTGTGCGTTGAGCAGTGCCTCGATCCGGTCGCGAACGGCCGCGTCGTCTACCGCCTCCCGGAGCCAAGACCGCCTATCGTGAGCCGGACGGTCCAGGGCGTCGAGAAGAAGCCGCGAGACTTCCTTTGGATTCAGGCTTTCCGCAGTCATTGCAGTCGAACGGCGTCGTAAAGCCAGGCTCGTGCCGCCGTCCACAGACGTTTGACCGTGGCAGGCGACAGATCGAGTACGTCCGCCGTTTCCTCGATCGTGAGGCCGACGAAGTATCGCAGGTCGACGATTTCCGACTGTCGCTCGTCGATCTTGGCAAGTTCCTCCAGCGCCTCGTCCAATGCCTCTACCTCGACCGCTTGCCCCTCCGGAAGCATCCAGCTCTCGTCGAAAGAAACAGGTTGGTTGCCACCGCCGCGCTTTCCAGACTTGCGACGTCGAATGTCGTCAATCACGACCTGTCTCATCACACGGGCAGAAACCCGAAAGAAATGTCGGCGGTCGCTCCACTCCGCATCATAGATGCTGAGTTTCTCATACGTCTCGTGTACGAGGGCCGTTGTGTTCAACGTGTCTCCGGCCCCAAGTCGATAACGCTGCACCCGGGCGAGCTCGCGGAGCTCCTCGTACAACCTGCGGATCAAAAGGTCGCGGGCGTCAGAATCACCCCGACGAATTCTGTCAAGCAAGAGGGTTACGTCGAGCGACAAATCGGGAGTAGAATCTGTGGAGGGGGAGCAGCCACAAAACAGGTCGGCTGGCCGCAGCGGCAGGATCCTGTCGGCGAAGCTGAAACGACGCGACCCGTTATCCGATCCCCGCATCCACAAGAGGACTCCTGGCTGAGCGCCCGAGCGAACGCAAATACTCGAATTCAATGCAGAAGGAGCAGTTTGGTCGTTGAAACCTGCCTGCCGGAAACGGCGCGCACAAAGTAGAGACCGGCTGGATGCAGCGATCCATCGAACACGAATTCCTGCCGACCGGTACCGCGGAACGAGTCGCTGAGGTTCATCAGGCGCCGCCCCGTGACGTCGAACACGTCGACGATGAGCCGACCCTCGGTCGGCTGGGTCACCGCGATGCTGACGCGTCCAAGGCCGGGGTTTGGATAGGCCGAAACGCTCAGTTCGTCCGCGTCGGGCAGGAGTTCGGCGTCGACAGAAACGGGTAGGGTCTCGGTCAGTCGCACGTTGGCAATGCCTTCGGCCCCGTCCTTTCCGGCAATGCGAACCAGGTACGTCGTCCCGGCAGACGCCTGAAATTCGAGGGCCGACTGCACGAAGTGCTTGCCATCGGGAGTGTCCCAGTCATCGTTGCACGCAATCTCGTCCAGTGGGTGCCCCGCCCCGGTCCACACACTGAGTATGGTGTCAAAGCTCGATCCGAGTGTGTGGAGTGCCGTCATGCCGGTCTCCGCCGCGGTGAACGAGAGCCATATCGAGTTCGGAGCTAGTCCGCAGGAGGGCTGACTCTCGGATGGTTCAGACGTCGCGGCCACGACCCATCGCGACACGGCGTCCGCGGCAACTGTCGTCGGCGCGGCGTTGATCAGGTTGTCGGCAGTTGGACCGCCGGTGCGGAATGCAAACGTCCGCGACCAATCTCCCTTTCCAAACGAGTTTGCTCCTCTGACCCGCCAGAAGTAATCCTCGTTCAGCGTCAAGTCGCTAACCAGGATCGAGTCTGAGTCGAACCCGGCTTCGTCAATCTGCGTGCTGCTGAAGAGGGAGTCGGTGGATAGCTGGAAATCGAATGTAAAGGCAGGCGTTCGCGTTCGCCATTCAAGTAGAGCATCGGTTCCCACGCCCGGCATTCCTGCAGCGTAGCCGAGCGCCGCCGGGGGCGACGGACTGGCAAGCGCAACGGAGTCGACCTTGACCACTGGAACTCCCGCGGCGTGGTCGTACCGCAGCGGCGTTGTGAGCGAGACAATTGAACCTAGAATTGATTCGACCTGAACTGTTTCGCGCGCCGATGCGTCCGGATCGATAACGAGAACGTGACCGGGAAACAGCAGCGAATCGATGCCGGTCGAACGGATGGCTGCGCGCTTAGCTGCGGCAACGGACGACGAGGAGAGGCTCACTTCGGTCGCATTCGAACTTGCCGCCTGATCGATTCCCGCGACGACCACGCCCTTTTCGGTAAGGAACAGTCCGGGTGCATATCCCGCTTGCACGAGGGCCGACTTTTCGTATGGCGCACCGTTTCGGTTTCCGACCTTGAGTGAAAAGTACAGCGCCGGCACCTCCGCCGACGTTCCGGAAACGATCTTGCGGTACGAAACTTCGTGCATATCCAGCGTCCAGGTTGAGGGGCTGAAAGCGGCCAACCGTTGGCTGGACCCCAGGTCCGCCAGCGAGCCCGTCACGGCTCCATGAAAATCACTTTCGAGATCGAGGAAGGGCGGGGCGGGAGACGCCACGCTGAGTTGCCCGAGTCCAACTCCCGGGACATTAAATTCGTTGAGAAACCAGTAGAGCTCGGCGTACTCGGCCAGCTTCTTTGCGGCATCAAAGAGAACAAACCAGTCGGGGATCGAGACCTTGTCCTCAAGCGCCTTGAATGCCTTTGCGCAGACGAAGTCGGAGGCGAACGCCAGGCCGTCAATAAATTCGACGTCGACGTTGACCCTGGCCTTGCCCAAGAGCGTCTTCTGAATGCTCTTGCATCCGTCACCAAGAACATTCGGCACACTCGTCCCGACGACGAGCAGGTCAGCAAGCTGCAGTGCGAGGATGTCGTCCTGCGTAGGGTCGACCGAATGGGATCCGAACTCTATGGGCGTCGGCTCGATAGTCAGCGGCCTGGTTGCGTTTCCGTTGCCCTCGACTCCATGATCTGCTTCGGCCTTCACCGTCGTTTGTAACGACGCCTTGACACCGGGAAACCAGTAGATCGCCCGGGCCTTACCTTCGCTGTCCGTTGCCTCGATTACGAGTGTCTTCGAGCATTTGTCCACGGCGTCTTCCGTACAAAAGAATCCGCCACCTTGCTCCGGCGTCACGACGGCGTCCCCGGCCACGTCTGTTGCGGACAGGGTGACCTTTGTTCCTTCGAGGGGTACCCCCGATTCGTCCTTTACCAGAACCTCAACCCCGACGCAGCCGGAAATGCAGTACGATGTCAGATCTTCCAGCTTGACGAAGCGATGATCGGTTATCCATCCGTTTCCGTTGCTGCGGGCCCGCCGCCGCCGGCCGGCGCCCATCGTTGTTACCTCCCCGCTTTCGTCGAACAGCTTCAATTCCACGTCGAGCACAATCGCGTTTACCTTGACCTTGTTCGCGCATTCTTCCGTTTCACACTGTCGGCGGATTTTGCCGCGCTTTCCGTTAGCGTCCTCATAGGTTACGCTCGCTAGGTCCACCTCATAGTATTCGGGAATCTCGTACAATCCGTCCGGGCTCGGGTATTCTGTCGGCCGCGCCGGGGCGCCGTAGCGGCGTTGGATCATCCTAAGCTCTCCGGGAGCAAGGCTCGGGATGTTCGTAATTGGCGTCGAAGCCCCCGATGCCGGTTGGCCGTGCCGCTGCACCAATGTCGGGTCGACGACGTCGTAGGTAATGTCTATGTCGAAGACGTTTGGAATAAGGACATTCTTTGCGTCTTCGGTCCCCTCGTTGTAGACGAAGCCGATAAAATCAAGGGAGTCGCCGTAGGAGACGTTGTCCTGAGAAACACGACTGTAAATAAGGAGTTGCGGACCACCGGCTTCGACCTCCATCGTGAGAACGTCTTCCTGCTGTTCGTCATCGGTGACCTTCAGGCTGACGGTGTACGTTCCGGGCTGGTCGTATTCGACAATTTGCGATGCCGTCGTCGCGGTTGTACCGTTTCCGAAATCCCATTCATAGCTGGCTACAGGTACGTGGCCGGTGCTCGTTGCGACATACGACTCGGAGCCGTCGAACGCCACTTTGAGTCCGCCGTTCTTGTGCCATTCACCGATTGCGACCGGATGCTTGAAGTTTGAGAACGTCGCAAACGCGCGCGTTGATTGGGTCAGCGCGGCGACTCGTCCAATGATCCCGAAGTCGCAGGCCGGCCCCAGGCTCCAGGAAGCCTTCTCGGTGTACGAGATCACTTCTCCGGCAGCGTCGTTCGGTGCTCCCGTCCAGTCCGGGACCGAGTTTTCGTAGTAGAAGACCCGGGGTTGGCCGGCGACCGTGCCAGTGTAGCGGTAGTCCCCGTCGAGACCGCGGCCTACTACGTCGCGATGCGTACCGATCGTCCAGACGTATAACTGGCAGCCTTCGGGAATCAGTCGCAGCAAAACGTGATCAGAAAGCGTGACCGCCACCGTATCACGAAAGGTGGCCTGGGCAAGAGCTGTCGAATGGATCGTGAAGCACAGGAGGACGATCAAGAGACCCGATCGTGGAGTAGTTGCTTGATTCGGCATGAGTTCCGTGATGAATGGGAATGGCTCGCGGTTAGGCCCCAAGCGAAATTGAAGGCCGATTTGGCTCACAGCACGACAAAGTTCTTCTGCACCAAGCCCACATAGCGCCACATAGCGTCTCACGTGTGTCGCGGCCGCTTTCTGGACGTTGATCCGACTCGGTCGCCAATTCCGTTCTTCCTATCGGTACCCTTTCCGCGCGCACAGCGCCAGCGACAATGAATCGCATCCGCACCTCACCCCGGAATGAAATCCAACAGGCTGCCGCCAAAGCGGCGATAGGCGTAAACGTCACCGCATTCATCGTCCTGATGATCTGCACCGTGATTCCCGCGGCCGCCCAGGAATCCAGGATGTACGGTCACTGCGGGGACCTTTCCGTTGGGGGATCGCCCGATCTCTGCGTGTACGACCCCTCAGCACCGCAGACGCCGCTGGCAGTCTACCCGGACACGCCGCTCATACGGGGACTCGGATCCGTGTCACCCGATGGGACGCGCATCGTCTTCAACGAAGGCTATTCGTCCTCGATCATCTACGTTGCCGATATCGATGGCTCCAACAAGACGTCATTAGGTATCAACGGATGGTACCCGACGTGGTCTCCCGACGGTCTCCAGATCGTCTACGCCGGCGAGGAGTTCTATCCGAACACGACCGTCCTCGTGCCCGGCAACATTTCCGTCTTCGAACTCGCGTCAAGTCAGACTCGCGTCGTCGCCGCGTATCAGTCGTTCCCTCTGGAGGTTTCCGCGGGCATCCGGTGGTCGCCCGACGGCGACAAGATCGCCTTTGCGGCAGGCGGCGGTGACAACGTCGACCTCTAC
>JAGQWL010000378.1 GCA_020437385.1 Bacteroidota bacterium | reverse complement strand
TACTTGCCGAAGCGGAGCGTTACCTGATGAACGTTGTCAAACAGATCCATGCCCGTGTAGGCATAGTCAACCGCGATGTTGTAGCCGGACACAGCGTACTGGATACCAGCACCCACGGAGAACTTCTCTACCGTGGTATTGATCGCGGTTCGCTCAGACGTACCACCGTCATTCGAACCCGAATAATTGAACTTCATTCCGCCACGAATGAACAGCAGGTCATAAAGTGACACTTCAGCACCACCGATGATCTGCTGCCGCGAGTCTTGCGGCTTCGTTGCATCGACGGACAGCATCAGTCTCGCCTGCTCGGTGTTGACCGGGTAGAATGCCGTGCCAATCGAGTATGCGAGTGGAAGCGGGTTGCCCTGATTGTAGAAAGTCAGGTCAGACCCGATGTTGCTGATCCGCGATGAAATGACCCAGCCGCCGACCCCTACGTGGTAGATCGAACCAAAGTCAAATCCGACAGCGCTCGCGCTCTGATCGTCGATTGACTCATTGATCATCTTGATAGTGGCACCAAGACTGAGTCGGTCGATGATATACCGCGAATAGGAAAGGCCGATAGCCAGATCCATGTAGTCGTAGGTAGCCGACGTTGCTTCGTCGGTTTCCAGCGCCTGAAGGATCGGATCGGCGTATCCATTCTGCCGGTTGGCAGCGATACCCGAAACACCGAACGAGGTGATTCCGAGCGTCAGCGTACCGACACCGCTCATGTTGTAGCCGATTGCCGCTGAATAGTGATCCAGATCGGCAATCCACTTGTTGTAGGACAGCGAGACGTCGACCGTCTGATCGGCGTTCAGTGCCGTCCCCGCCGGGTTCCAGAAGAACTGGTTGGCATCACCGTAGATCGAGGACGCTGCCGAGCCAAGTGCTGTGGCTCGAGCGCCTACCCCGACCTCGAGGAATGCCGCTCCGGTTCTCCCTGCCTTGCGCTGTGCGTCGGCCGTTCCCGCAGTCATACCTGCAGCGACCACCAGCACAAGGACGGTTCTCGCAACGGCGCCTAGTATCGTCGCCGAGCGAGTATTTCGTCTAAAAAGATTATGTAGATACATGACCTTTCTCCGTGTTTTGTTCACAGCTGGGCTGCAGGATTATCGAAGGATTGCGAAATGGCCCGTAGTCTCACGGTCTCCGTAAGCCACGTGGTATACGTAAACACCACTGGCCACTTCCACCCCGTCTTTGGAGAACAGGTCCCAGGTGAACTTACCGTCTGCCGCATTGGTGACTTCCGTCTGGTAGATGATCTGGCCGGACACATCCACGATCGTGAGCGTGTAGTCAGAAGGCATATTCAGGAAGTCAATGTTGTGGCTGGACGCGTTTGTTCGAACGTCGTTCAGGCCGGTGACCTTGTATGGGTTCGGCGTCACCGTGATCAGATCAGCGACCTGGTCGTCCGGTGCAACCGGCGGCGTCACCGTAAACGGAGCGCCGATGTTCTTGTACCCCTGGGTGCCGTTCGCAGGGAAGTCCACGTTGCGAATCGTGTAACCGTACGTGCCGCTCCAAGGCGTTCCCGATGCGAGTTCTGCGTTTGCCGCAGTCGGCGCATTCCGCCCGTTTCGGTTGAAGTTCGACGATTCGATGTGACCCGTGATCGCACCCTGCGGACCCGTAAAGTTGCCGTCCTTGTATGCGGACACGTAATACCAGTACGTAAAGCCGGTGATGGCGTCTGCGTCTTCATATGCGAAGTCGTAGCCGTCAGCCGAATTGTTGTACTGGCTGACTTCGCTGACCGGAATCTTCGCGATCAGCTTGTACGGACCCCACTCACTTGGCTGGTAGGTACCCTGAATGTCACCAGTGAATTCCGACGCTGCGTCGAAGTAGGGGTTCACATCCTCAAAAACAGATGACGGACGTTCTCCTACTTCGTGCTGCTGCTGGTAATTGTCGACGATCCGGAAGCCTTCGTCCAGCCAGTTTGTGCGCTGGAACTGAGCAGCTCGCCAGATCTTGTAGCCGTCAACGTCAGAGTCAATCCCCGTGACGTCGGTCCACTGAATGAAAGACGTACCATTCGTAGTCGACGATACGCGGATTTCCGGTGCAGGAGGTGTGGGCAGACTGCCCGACACGTCCCATCCATTTTCCCACGCCCATTCGGCCGCCTGCGATCCACCGGACAAGCCGTTGAACCGATAACCGCCAAGGCTGACGAACACCATCGTCATCGACTCGCCTACGCTCAGTCCAAAGGGCCCGATACCGTTGATCGGGCTTTGACCGAACGTGTGCGTATAGGTGCTGCCGATCATGTTGTAGAAGTCACCAGGCGAAGCGAGAAGCTCGTCTTCCCAGACCGGCGCCTGCGCACCGCGTGCGAGCGCCTGGCTACCCGAAAGATCCTGACGGGCATACTTGATGTCCCCATTCGGACGCGCGCCGGCATTGCCAACCACGAATGTGGTGACATCGTCTGCAGTACCACCCGAGAAGAATGCCGGGTTCGGACCGAGGTTCGCCGTCGTCATGTCCGTCGAAACCTTGCCGTAGTCGGCGTACCAGGTGGCCGTCGCGGCGCGGAAGGCAAGCTCTTCGTTGTTGAAGCTGAAGAGAGCGCCCTCATAGTTCACCGATCCGTACCAGCCTTTCTGAGCACCGGTCCCGATCGAGTGCGTCCCGAAGATCGTCTGCTTATCAGGCGAGTTCGCCGTGATTGCTGACAGATCAGTGTCCGAGATCGAACCCTGCTTGACACCAAGGTACTGCTGACCGAGCCAGACGTCGGTGTAGCCTTCTTTGATGGCGCCGTCGTTCACACCGATGAAGCGCGTGCCGGCCGGTGGAACCTCACCTTCCCCGGCGTATCGCCCTTCAGGTGCGTTCGGGAACCAATACGTGATATCAAAGGGTGCACCACTGCCATCCGGGGCGCCAGCGTAGCCGATCGTACGACCCGCACCGAAGCGGTTCGAACGACCCGACGTTTGCGTGACACGAACTGCGATCGTTGGTTCGAACCACGTCGCCGAGGCGATCGCATCGATGTCGTGACCAGTCTGGTCCACCGTCCCGTCTCCGTTGATGTCGACATCACCGGTATTCGTCATGGTGATTTCCAGCGCCACGAAGTCATTCATGTTCTGGTCATTCGACGTGTACTGATGAACACGCAGTTTGAAGTCGACACCAATCGTGGTTGGCCAGCCCGCCTCGTAAACGAGGTGTGTCCTGCTGGCGTCCGTGTAGACCGCGGGTCGTTTGTAGTTCCGAGACGGATCGTTAGCACCTGCGATCCCGTCACCGTAGTAGGCAAAGGCAAAGCGGTCGTCGGATCCACCAGCCGATACGCGGCCTGCTCCCCAGCCATCGGCTTCGAAGGCCGGGAAAACCATTCGCCGACCGTCCCGCCACGTCTGAACCAGGTCGTAACCTCCCGGCCAGTGGCTGCCCGGTTCGAGCCAGTTCGTGCCGTCCGGACCCAGCGTCAGGAAGTGCAACAAATTGCCTCCTGAATTAGGGTCCTCGACGCCGTTGTCTTCATCCGAGTTCATCGGTTTAATGGTCTCCCACAGTTCACCTGCGACCATGTAGCCGTCGTCAAGGATCGGGTTCGCTGTCGACGAAGCGTAGTTCAGCTTACCCGATGGAGTATTGCTCTTCTGCGCGAGCGCCGGCGAGGTCAAAAGACCTCCAAAGAGGACCAGCAGCCCGAACGGCAAGAGCCTTTTTCTTGCAATCATTCGCATTGTATTAACCGTGTTTGAGTAGTCGGTCATTTAGCGCATTGGGAAGCTGTTAGAAACGGCCCTTAATGCCCAGGTAGATCGTACGTGCAGGTCCGTAGTACGAGAAGCCGTCAACATCGACGAGCGTCTTGCCAGGTACGCCAGTCTGCTGGAAGATCACATCGGCGCCGGTAAGCGCGTTGTTATCGTAGGCAATGACGTTCTGACGGTTCGTCAGATTCTTGATGTCAACGAAGATCTCGGCACCATATCGGTCTGCGAATCTTACTTCCTTGCCGATCCTCAAATCGATCGTGTAGTTCGTCGGTCCGGTAAGCAGTGCGCGGTCACGAGGATCGATATCAACTGCCGGCGGATACAGGAACCCGCTTTCAACCGACGCCAGAAGGCCGGCATCGATGTCGTACGGGAACGTGGAAGTTGCACGAACCAGGACCCTGTGACGTCGATCGTAACCACCTGAAATCGGCGAACCGCCGCGCACGCTCTGCGCAAAGTTCTGGAAGTCAGATGTGTTGTCGAACGGCAGCTGGAGGTCCTGCTGCGCACGGCACGTCTCAGCCGTGCCGCCGTTGGCCACACATTCGGAGATGGCCTGCGCCAAGGAGAACGTGTTCGTGTTGCTGCCGGTCGTAATCGCCTGCTCAACCGTTGAGTAGGTGTACGACGCGGTCAGGCCAAGCGAAATATCGTCCGAGATCTTCGCTGGACGCCGACGGATAACCGCCTCGATACCCCGTGAGTCGGCATAGCCGAAGTCCGTCCGGTATGAGTAGGTCGTCATACCGGCAAACACCGTCCCACCAGCGGGCGTGTTGTTCGTCGCGGACATGACGGTCACGCCGTAGTTGGCGATTGAACGTCCGTAGGCGTTGATGTCAAGGCCCCAATCCGTCGTGAACTCCCACTGAATCCCGAGCTCGAAGTTATTCGAGATGATCGGATCCTGCATCGGGTCGTTGAGCTGTACGAACTGGTTCCGAGAGTGGTTACCGTCGTAGTTACGATAGATCTCGTTGTACGGCACCATCTGCTCCGAGTGCGAATACGCGAAGTACATCGACGCAGTCGAACCGATCGGGTGCGAGATACCGATACTCGGATTCCAGAGGACATCCAGCGGCGCCTTGTCACCTCGATTGAAGTTATTCCGAAGCCTGTACTCACCGCCGATCTGGACGGAGTCGCGAACGAACGGGTAGTAGTAGTCGACAATCTGGCTGACGTTTCGGTCGACAACGTCGACGCGAATACCCGCGTTAACCTTCAGGCCGGCGTACTCGACGCGGTCCGATGCGTAGAAGCCCAACTCAACGGGATTACGCTCCCACTGCGAGACGCGGAACGGTTCCGGATCCGGCTGCAGGTTGCTTCCTGGTGGCTGGCCGGCAACACCCGTGTACGTAAACTTGCGCAGTTTGACTTCGGCGCCTGCCTGCACGTAGTTGTTGGCGTTGACCTGATTAACGTAGTGCACCTTGAGGCCATTCAACTCGCTGCGCTGATCTTCAGAGAACGGTGTCGGCCGACCAAGGTTGTACTTGTTTCCATCAGGAGAGCGGATGTTCGCTTCGAAGAAGGTGTCGGTTTCGTCTTCGATAAACATCTTCGGATCGCCCGCATAGTCATGCGTATCGAACTGGGCGATGTACTTCCGGGACTGAACAGGATCAAGGAAATTGATGAAGTCACCGTTCTCCCCGACTTCCTGGAAGCCGTTGCCATTATCGTCGACGTAGCCGTAGCGAGTCTGGCTGTCCGTGCGATAAGCCTGAAGGTAAACGTACGACTTGTCGCTGATGATCTGCGTCAGTCGGAGTGAACCAACGTAGCTGCCGGCGTCATGCTGCGCGACCGACTCAAGTGACCACTTGAAGAAGTCCATGTAGTCCGTGTCGTTCCAGCCACCCCATCGACCCTTGTCGTCGATGATGCCGACCGCCGTCAACTTCGTCCGATCGCTGACATCGATGGTCGTCTTGAGCTGACCGTTGATGCGGCGTCGGAAGTAATTCGGAAGCCAGCCGTAGGTCTGGAAGAACTGACCGGACAATCCGAACGAAATGCGATCGGTAAGCGAGCCGCCCACGTTTGCGCGCACATCGAATTCCGGCTTACCGCCCATCGTGTACTTGTCAGGCGTCCACGTGTAGAGCTGGTTGATCTTCGCAGTGGCGAGCGGATCCGGATCCGCGGCGTTGGCGTCGATCGCAGCCTGGCGTTCCGCCATGTAGGCTTCCTGGTCCAGGTAGATGTCGAGTGAGTCCGGGCCCGGCTCAGACACGTATGGCGTTGCGCGAACGCTGAAGGATCCACGGATGGGGCCGCGACCTTCCGACAACGTAACGGCAACAACACCACCCGAGCTGCCTGCATATTCGGCACCAGGCGCACCCGAGTTGACGGTGACTTCTTCAACAGCGTCGGGGTTAATCGTCAGAATCGACGCCGACGTCTGATCCGACTTATTGAAGTTCGAGTAGGTGCTACCGAAGTAGTTGTCACCTTCAGACAGCGAGTAGAACGCGTCCGAAACGTCGATACCTTCGACGACCGTCTTCGTCTCGAATCGTCTCGATCCGCGGACAAATCCGTTGTACGCATTCGCCGTCTTGGCGATGACGTCTTCGAGACTGGATACCGGAAGTGCGCCGATTTCGTCACTCGAAACCAGCGATCGGGAGATCGTCTGGTTCTGGTCGACGACGGGCTTTATGGCGGTAACAACGATTTCACCTGCCTGCACGACTTCGGACGTAATGGCGAAGTCGAGCGAGGTGGTTCGGTCTGATGTTACGCGAATATTGTCGTATACAAGCGGCGTGTAACCTACAAATGACGCCCTAATCGAGTACACGCCGGGAGTGATACCAATAAGCGTGTAACGCCCCTGGGAGTCGGCGGTGGTACCGATTGTGGTGCCATCTATGATAACCGACGCTCCTGGGAGGGTCTCCCCGGTTTCGGCGTCAGTGACTGTTCCAGCGACCTTACCTGCTTGGGCGTAGGCTCTATCTGGAAGCGCTTGCAGCAACAAGCCTAGTAGCAATGCCGTTCGCATTACGACGGTAGCTATACGCTTCATGTGCGATCCTCCTGCCTGGTGGACATGATGTATTTTCATTCAGGATTGAGTGCCTAAGTTACTGAACACTCATGAGTCGTTTACGGACGAGTCCTGCATCTCTCGCCTCACGGAAACCGTTCGCCCGTGAAAGACTGATTGCTCGGCTTCGTACCTGCCGACCGATTACCTCGATACGCTCCTGGGTCGGACGCTGCGTTGACAGCGTCGCGACCGTCAGAGCGGCCTGAGGAACTCGGTTGTGATCAAGCACCGGAGCCGATATACAAAGAAGCTCACGGTTGTATTCGCCGTCTACGACGGCAAAACCCTTCGACCTGACGTCTGTTACGCGCGCCCTGAGCAGATCTCTGTCCAGTGCGGCATATCCGTTGCTCTCTCGACCAGTGTTAAGATCGAGAATTCGTTGCAATTCTCTCTCAGGAAGGTGCGAAATCATCGCGATCCCGGTGGCGGTGCAATGTACCGGCGCACGCTGACCGAGCTTCTTGACGACCGTGATTGACTTTGGACTCTCGACGCGTCGAGTATAGACAACCTCCCCACCCTCCAACTGACCGAGGAAAACCGTCTCGCCGGTCTCCTCTGCCAACGCACGCATCGTTTCAAATGCTGCGTGGTAGATCTCGAACTGATCGAGATAATTGCTTCCAAGCTCCCACAGACGCGAGCCAAGCCTGAAAGTACGCTCCTTGTCGTCAGCAACCACACACCGGTGCTTGCGAAGCGTCACAAGGATTCGAAACAAAGAACTTTTCGGAATTCCAGTCATCCTGCCCAGCTCCGCCAGACTGAGGCTTCCGTGATGGGACGAGAGCACTTCAAGTACCTCGATCGCCCGGTCGACTGACGGAATCACGTACCGCTCACTCATTCGATTCTGCCGGTCCTCTTCCCTGATTGATTTGTGTTTCCGCACCCCGACGGCGCCGCCGATCCAACCGCCTCTCCCCAGATCCCCCTCGCGTTGCCGACCACAATCGAATCGAACCCTGTAGCGCTACCGGGGCCATGAGGAAAACGTTGAATCTGACGCAAAATCCGGGTGAACGTTTGTGATATGAAACAGTGTTTCACATCATGTTACTTATTACACAAATCCTGATGCGCAGTCAAGCGAATTCGCCCGACGTTCCACCCACGAAACAGATTGCCAATTTTCCCCCACACGATCCTCACAAATCGAAGCCGACTGTCCAATACTGAACTACCGGACGTCAACAACCCTCCCCTCCCGGCGAGACCGCTCTGCCGCGAACACGGTCAGGTGCGATCGGAGCGTATCAACCGGACCCGTCGGTATCAGTCGCTGATCCCGCAGTCGCATCGCCTCAACAACTCGCTCCATCATCCGGTAGTCACCAAAGTGGTGGCCGCTGAGCGCCGTATCCGCGTGGTCCGTAATCGTCTCGTACGTAATTCGCTCAGTCAAGAAATCAAAGTGCCGCAGGACAGGCTCTGTAACGACCCATTCCCCATCGACGAATTCTCGATCTCCCGAGTTGAGGTACAACTCACCATGCGTACCAAAAATTCTCGTCTTGCGCCCGCCAACGTTGTTGAACGCTGTCATCGTAAACGATGCTGTCTGGCCAGATCCATATTCCAGTGCGACAACCTGATTGTCCACGACATCGTTATCACATTCGTACACGCAGCGCCCATACGGTCCGTCGCGCAAGGCATCAATCACACCCTCCTCGGTCTCCGACGGCGCAACAACATCCACGGGCCATCCCTTCCTGCCCGACCGCAGCCAACCGAGATACAACCGCGGAGCACTATACGGACACTCCGACTCAACCGAACAGTCGAGGCATCGATCGGACGCCCCGGCGGGCTTGTTCTCTCGACGGAAGTGCTTCAGCGTCCCGAACGACGAAACCCTCCGACAATGATCCCCCATGATGTACTGCAGCCAGTCGATATCGTGACAGGACTTCGATAACAACATGAAAGACGACTCGGCTTCGTTGCGCCAGTTGCCCCTGACGAACGAATGTGCTTGATGCCAATATCCGACGGGTTCAAAATGCTGAATGTTGCACAGGGCACCGATTACTCCACTGTCAATTATCTCCTTTAACCTCACCGTCTCTTTCACATACCGGTAGACGTGACAGACGGAGAGCAGAACGCCGGCCTTCTGAACCTCGTCCACGACTCGCCGACAAGCCTCCTCGGTCGGAGCAATCGGTTTTTCAAGTATGATATCGTAGCCGCGTCGGGCAAGCTCTATTGCGGGCTCAGCGTGATCCTTGTCCTGCGTCGTGATCACCGCAACATCGGCGAACCGCGGAACGTTCAGCGCATCGCGCCAGTCCTCAAACACAAAGTCCGCATCGACAGCGTGCTGCGATGCAATACGGTCACGATGAAACGATCTTGGTTCAGCCACGCCGACCACTGCAGCGTGTTCGGGGTGTTCAAGTGCGTAGGTGGCGTAGGTGGTTCCGCGACTCCCGGCGCCGACGGAAAACAGCTTGACGGGTGGCATATGGGAGTTATCTTCGCCGGTGGGTCACCGGATCTGCAGATGCCGGGTGTCCGGATCTTCGAATCCGGATGACCAGGAACAACCAGACCAGGCGCCGGCAGTTTCTATGGACGCGTTCGAAAGCGTCGGCTATGCCCGAAAGTATCTCCTCCTGACACGTAACATCAACTCTTGTTTACCATGACAAACACGCCCCCCGCCTGGACATCTCTTGAAAAGCGCGGCATCATCCTGGACACTGGAGGGCCCGACGATTGGGACGGCGGAATGGTCGAATGCCCGGTGATCTGGTTCGACGAACAGAGGGGCGAATTCGGAATGGTGTATACGGGCTATCGGCTCCGGGCCGAGTCGATTGGCAAGACGTTTGGTTACACTTCCGTCACCGACCCACAGATCGGACTTGCATGGAGCAAGGACCTTCTGCACTGGGAAAAGGATGCACGCGCGCCAATCTTTGGTGCAAGCGGTGTTGAGCAAAGCCCGGATTCGCACGGCGCGTCGGGGCCGTTTCTGTTGCCGCCATCGGTAAGTGGTCGATCCGAATACCTGCTCTTCTATTTTGGTGTCACAGGGACCGGCTACGAGGGTGGCCGGAAGACGTTGAACGTGGCTACCTCGACCGATCTGGTCAACTGGAGTCGTTACGAGCATAATCCGGTCATCACGCCGTCCGGCGACTCAATCCCAAATCGGTGGCGCAGTGAGGCGATCTGGCATCCGAATGTGATCAGAGTCGGCGAAAGCTTCTACTGCTTCTTCAATGCCTCCGGCGAGGTCGACGGCTATCACGAGGAGCGGATAGGGTACGCGGTGTCTGACGATCTCTTCAACTGGAATGTTAAGGACGACGATTGCCCGATCGTTTCGGGATCTCGCGTTCAGGGTGCCTGGGACAGCGCAGGACGGGCGGGGGATCCGTGCGTCTTTGAGAGCGACGGTCAGTGGTGGATGGCGTTCTATGCATGGGACGGCACCAGCTCCCAGGACGGGCTGATGTTCACTTCGAAAGAAGCCTTTCCGCTCGGCTGGCATCCATTCGTAGAAAACCCGGTGGTCCGACTGGGACCGTCCGGTTCATATGACGAATTGCATGCAGCCAAGCCGTTCATTGTTCGCAATGACACGACCCACTTCCACTTCTACACCGCAGTCGACGGAAATCAAGGGCGAAGAATTGCCGTCGCGACCGCACCACTTGGCTGAGTTGATTAACCTTTGGTTGAGTTGCTTGACCCGCGCGGTCAAGCTCGGAGCCATTCATCAACGTGCGCACGAACAAAGTCGTCGTCGGACAGATGCGGATATGCCGCGATGACACGTTCAACTTCGCCCATCTGGCTCGATGACATTGATTCGCGTTCGTTCAGACACCTGATCGATGGAAGCAGCCCCGTGCGATAGAGCATGTAGTTGATTCCTGGCACGCATCCTTCGAAGTGATTGGCGGCATCAAAGACAGCGGCGTTGAGGTCGGTAATCTGAGCAGCAAGCGTCAACAACTCGGCCGGAATCGAACCGGAGTCACGTGCTTGTTTGCAGCGTGCCAGATGTTCGACGGCGCGCTTCGTCCAGAAGGCCCAGTGGCCCAACAGTCCTCCACTGAAATAAATGCGACGATCGGAGTCGCCGTCCAACTGAAATGGCGTAACGAGATCCGCGAGGATTGCATCGTCGTTACCGGTGTAGAGTGCGATCTCGTTCGATCGACCGGACTCGTACAACGCCCTGACGACATCCAGCGTCTGGTATCTGTTGAACGGTGAGACCTTTACTGCCACTACGCCAGGTATCTCCATAAAGCGACGCCAAAAGCCGAAGCTAAGCGGCCGCCCGCCGACAGCCGGCTGCAAGTAGAAGCCAAAGACCGGGATTATTTCGGCAATGCGGCTGCAATGCGTGATCAGTTCGTCATCGGTCGCGTCTTTCATGGCGGCGAGCGACAGAAGACCCGCGTCATACCCGAGTTCAGTTGCGAGGCGTGCCTCCTCCTCGGCCTGATTCGTCTTCCCTGTCACGCCGGCCACGAGGAACAACGACTGACCGCCAGTGTCAAGCGAGCGGGCGACATCCGATGCCGATTCGAGAACGGGACGAAAAAGCCCTCGATCCCGTATTTCGAATTGCGTGGTGTGAACCCCAACTGCCAAACCACCGGCTCCCGCAGCAGCGTAGTACCGGGTCAGCGCACGCTGATGCCGGTCGGAAAACCGTCCGTCACCTGTCAGCGCAAGTGGATGTGCAGGAATCACCATACCTTGCTTCAGTCTTGCGCGGAGTCTGACGTTCGTTTCCATATATATCTGCCGCTCGGTTCGAAGCGACGTATTTGCTATGCTTGTTGATCCAGGGACGGGTCCGTTCAGTGCTCGAAGTCCCGTGGGCTCTATTCGACCGGATGCGTCATCGCGTGACAACCCACCGTGTATGAAGTTTAACGCGTTCGAAACTTAAGCCGCCGATCCGCGACCAATCAACCGTTGACGCAAACATGAAACGCATCGACCATTTTTGTTGTTTTTTCGCTTTCGGGCGTCTCTGAAATCCAGTAAAGTTGATCCGACGTAACGAGGAGTTGCACGCAAAGCAAGCCGATGAACCTCACCACTCATATCGACTCTGTCGACAAGCTGGAAGAAGCGCTCTCCGAGCCCACCGATCCGCTCGTCGAATTTGTAAAGCGGCTGCATGGACCGCTTGTCGTGCTCGGCGCCGCAGGCAAGATGGGCCCGACTCTTTGTTTACTTGCAAACCGGGCGGCTGAAGCTGCGGGCAAGGAACTCGATGTCATCGCGGTCTCCCGGTTTTCCAGTCCCGGTTCCGCACGATGGTTTGAAGACCACGGAATCCGCACATTGAGTGCGGATCTGCTACGCGCCGGCGACTACAAAAAGCTCCCGGACGCTGAGAATGTAATCTTCCTTGTAGGCCAGAAGTTCGGTACGTCGGACAACCCATCGTTGACCTGGGCGGTAAATACGATCGTACCGGCCCGCGTGTCCGAACGTTACCGTTCGTCACGCATCGTTGCGCTGAGTACGGGAAACGTCTACCCCCTCGTGCCGATCACCTCGCGTGGATCTACCGAATCCGACCCACCCGCTCCGAAGGGAGAATATGCAAATGCCTGTCTTGCTCGGGAACGAATTTTCGAGTTTTCGGCTGAGCGATTCGGTACGAGAAGCACGCTTGTTCGTCTGAACTACGCCCTTGAGTTGCGCTACGGGGTGCTCGTCGATATTGCGACGCGGATCAAGGAAACCGGGCGTGTCGACGTCACCATGGGACACCTGAACTTCATCTGGCAGCGCGATGCGAACGAGCGGGTCATTCGCAGCCTCGATCTCGCAACAAACCCTCCGTGCCTGTTGAACCTCACGGGCCGGCAAACGCACAGTGTGCGGGCACTCGCAGAGGCCCTGGCCCGCGAGATGAACCGAAGTGTTGAAATTGTAGGAAAGGAGGCCGATACAGCGTTCTTGAGCGATGCGTCGTCTTGCGTACGGCACTTTGGCGACAGTCAGGTCACAGCAGACGAGCTCGTTCGCCTGACCGCCAGGTGGATCGACGCCGGCCTTCCCCTCCTGGGTAAACCGACTCACTTCGAGCAACGAGACGGAAAGTATTGAACGAGCGTCTCGAGCGTTCCTGGCGGGCATCGCAGCAGTTGAACCTCGACAAAGCTTCTACGTATCACCGGTTTAATTCACCAACCTCGTAGATCCGTGTCCAACACCTACTCTCCGAAAACCTATCTGGCCGCGTTCGGCGTGGGCGCACTTTTGATGGCCTTTGGGCTCTTCGCATTCACGCAAATGAACGATTCGGAGACCTCTGCCGCACAAATTCTGGAGACACCGGACGTATCAAGCGGTGTTCAGCTGGCGGCGGCGGACGGACCTCGGGAGATGACCGTATACAAGAGCGCGACGTGCGGGTGCTGCAAGAGCTGGATCGACTATCTTGAGAAGGCAGGCTACACGGTGACCGCCGTGGACCGAGAAGACATGGCAATGGTCAAGGCGAAGTATGGCATCCCTCGAAACGTCCAGTCCTGTCACACGGGAATCATCAACGGGTACGTAGTAGAAGGCCACGTTCCGGTGGAGGATATCGAACGGATGTTGGCGGCCAAGCCCGATGCGGTCGGTATCTCGGCACCCGGAATGCCAGTTGGTTCGCCGGGAATGGAACAGGGAAACCAGAAAGATCCGTATGACGTGGTTGCCTTCCGATCGTCAGGCGAAGTAGCGATCTTCGCGAGCTACAACAAGTAGCCGACTCGGCTGCCGAGTCTATCCGGTACCGCCGAAGCCTTCGCACCCGCCCTCTGATCTTCGTTCAGACGTGAGAAAATTCGCCTTACTTGCGCTGGCAGTAGTCGCATATCTGTGCCCTGCCGCGATGGCGCAGGTCAACACCGAGCGCCTGCGAGCGGATGTCCGCGGCACCAGTGCATCGGTCGAGGGATCAGTTGCGATCAAGACGGGCAACTCGGATCTCGTCGATACGGCTGCCGCCCTCCGGATCGACCACAGGGATTCCCTCAACTATGTCTTTCTCGCCGGACGTCTCTCCTACGGGACCAACAACAACACGACTTACAGCAACAGCTCGTTCGCGCACCTCCGTTACAATCGCACGTTGACGGAAGGACTGACGGCGGAGGCGTTCGGCCAGCTCGAGCGCGACGGGTTTACGCTGTTGCAGTTGCGAGCGCTGGTCGGTGCCGGCCTGCGCGCCCGTTGGGCCTCCGGGGAAGCGTTCTCGATCGTTCAGGGATCGGCGATCATGTATGAGCGAGAACGACTTGACGCGTCAAAGGTGACGGTGCATCCGGCCCGCGTCAGCCATGCTCGATGGAGCAACTACGTCTCGTTCTCGATCGCAATGACACCGACGGCGACTCTCAGTGCTACTACGTACGTTCAGCCGGCGATGGAAGACTTCGGAGACATCCGCATCATCAACGATTCCGTTCTTGACGTGAAGCTCGGTGATCGGTTCTCGCTGACAACCGCCCTTACAGTCCGCTACGACTCGCGTCCGCCAGACGGAATTGAGTCCACCGACGTGGCAATTCGAAACGGGCTTCGCTTTCGAATCAGTTCCTAGCCGCGCCCGGGCCGGGCTGGAATGGGCTGGAATCGGATGCGTCGTTTGCGCTAACTTCCCGCGGCCACGCCCGATTCACCTATCACTCCCCCATCTTGTCCGAGCTCGATGCCCCGACCGTCAGCCGCAGACGACAGATCTGGTCGTGGGCGCTGTATGATTTCGCCAACTCGGCGTTCACGACGTTGGTCGTCACGTTCATTTATTCGTCCTATTTCCAGAAGGGCATCGCGGCGACACCGAACGAGGGTACAACCTATTGGGGATATGCAGTTGCGCTGTCCGCGATACTCGTGGCCGTCCTCTCTCCCTACGTTGGGTCGATTGCTGATCGCGGCGGCTACCGAAAAAGATTCCTCGTGGCGACAAGTGCCATTGCAATCTGCGGAAGTTTCCTGCTCTACTTTCCGACGTCCGGACAAATTGCGTTTGCTCTGACGGTCTTTGTAATTGCCAACGTCGCCTTCGAATTGTCGGGCGTCTTCTATAATGCCTATCTGCCCGATATCGCACGATCGGATGAGATCGGCCGAATCTCCGGATATGGTTGGAGTCTAGGCTACGTGGGTGGCCTTGTGTGCCTTATCATTGCGCTCTTTGCAATGGTTCAACCGGAGCAACCGTGGTTCGGTCTCAGCAAGATTAATGGAGAAAACATCCGCGCTACGAATCTACTTGTCGGCGTCTGGTTCATGGTCTTTGCATTGCCGGCGTTTCTGTGGCTGCAAGACACCAAACGTCCGGAGCGTATCCCGCTCAAGGGGATTTTCCGTCAGGCAAACTCCGAACTTGTGAAGACCCTCGGAGAGATCCGGAAGTATCGACAGGTTTTCCGAATGTTGCTTGCCAGGCTTGTCTACAACGACGGGCTCGTTACAATTTTCTCGATGGGCGGCCTCTATGCCACCAATACATTCGGCTTCACGTTCGACGAGGTGATCAAGTTCGGAATTGTCCTGAACGTTGCGGCCGGCGCCGGTGCGTTCGCCTTTGGTTTCCTCGATGATCGGATCGGTGGCAAAAAGACAATCCTGATCAGCCTGGTCGGTTTGATTGGAGCCACGGTGCTTGCAGTGACCGCATCGACAAAGTCGTCGCTCTGGATTGCCGGCACACTCGTCGGACTGTTGGCGGGCTCCAACCAGTCGGCGAGCCGGTCCTTGATGGGCCGTTTCGTTCCTGCTCGTAAGGAGAACGAGTTCTACGGGTTCTTTGCGTTCTCGGGCAAGGCGACCGCGTTTCTTGGACCGTTCCTGTTCGCCTTCTTGACAGATCAGCTCGGCTCCCAGCGATTCGGTGTTGGAGCCGTTGCGGTATTCTTTTTGATCGGTGGTTTCCTGCTGCTTCGAGTTGACGAAGAGGAAGGAAAGGCAAGTGCTTCAGTTATAGACTGATGCGTCAACTTTCTCAGCGCGCGCAATTGGCGAACGCGCCGGTTGCGTCATTCGATTCGGCAAGAAAGCCCAACATCGGAACAAACCTCTGTCAGGATGGCAACATTAAGCCAGGTTGCATCAGCCATCGAAAATTGGGCGCCAAGCGCCACTGCCGAATCGTATGACAATGTCGGCCTCCTCCTCGGTAGGCCCGAGTCCGAGATCGCCCGAGGGATCGTGGCCCTTGATCTGACCCCGGCGGTTGTGCAGGAGGCGATCGACCTGAATGCGCAGATCATCGTCACGCATCATCCCCCGATCTTCAAGCCGCTCCGCTCCATCACGTCGACGGACTTCGTTGGCTCCATGCTTCTCCGACTGGCGGAACACGGAATTGGCGTCTACTCGGCTCACACGAATCTCGATGCGGCTCGCGACGGCGTCTCGTTCGAACTCGCGACCCGCCTCGGGCTGAGCGCTATCCGAATGCTTGAGCCCGCATCCGGCGCAATGATGAAGCTCGTAACGTTCGTCCCGGCGAGTCACGCAGAATCTGTCCGCAATGCAATGGCCGAGGCAGGTGCCGGCCGGATCGGCAATTATGATCGCTGTTCCTTCATGGTGCGCGGAACCGGAACGTTCCGTGCGGGAACCGGCGCCAACCCGACCATCGGAACAGAGGGAAGTTTCGAGTCCGTCGAGGAGGTCAAACTCGAAATGGAGGTAGAAGAATCCAGGTTGAAGGCAGTTGTGGCAGCCTTGACCGGCGCTCACCCGTACGAAGAAGTGGCCTACGATGTTTTCAGGCTGCACAAGCCGTCCTCCCAAACCGGGATGGGCGCCGTTGGCGAGCTGGCCGCAGCGGAGGGGCTCTTCGCGTTCCTCGAGCGAGTCCGGGTTTTGTTGAATTCGGAGGGTATTCGGTTCACTGGTTCGTCAGACAAGGAGATTCGTCGCGTCGCCGTGTGCGGCGGATCTGGGGGCAGTCTGATATCGGCCGCCATGAACGCCGGCGCGGATGTCCTCGTGACGGCGGACCTGAGTTATCACCGCTTCTTCGAGGTTCTGGACTCGGCGGGATCGACTCGGATGGCCCTTGTTGACGCGGGCCATTATGAGACCGAGGCCCACACAGAAGAGCTGCTTGCGGAACGCCTTTCGGAGGCGATTCCGGACGTTCGCTGGGAGGCAACGGGGTATCGAACAAGTCCAATCGGCACGTATCCGTAGTCCGGTCCGGCCATGCGGCGGCTGCGCGAACTTTCCCGCTCTGATGTAGTTTGAGTCTGTTGCGATCGGGCGAACCGACGGACAACTACAGCGAGACATAGAGCGAGAAACGACAGAATGGCCAAACACGTTGAGTCAAACATTAGCGACCAGCTGCGATCTCTGATTCGCTTGCAGCACATTGATAGCAAGCTGGACCGGCTCAAGAAACTAAGAGGAGACCTTCCCGACGAAATCAGCGACCTGGAGGATGAGATCGCGGGACTCAAAACACGGATCGAAAATGTCCAGAAGGAGCAGTCTGACAGTGAAGTCATGAAGGCTCAGTCTGAACGGGACGTCAAGGAAAGCGAAGCGCTCATCAAGAAGTACGAAGAGCAGCAGCTTCAGGTCCGAAACAACCGCGAATACGACGCTCTCACGAAAGAAATCGAGGCACAACGGCAGCGGATCATCGATTCTCAAATGCGGATTGAGACGATCGACGCAACTAAGGACGAGCGTCTGGCTGCTGTTGAGGAAGCCAAGGTAGGGTTGGGCGAGCGCGAGGAGCTTCTTGCTTCGAAGCAGAAGGAACTCGATGAAGTCCTCGAGGACACGAAGCACGAGCAGGCGGACCTCGAAGGCGTCCGCGACAAGGCGGCGGAAAGTGTCGACCCGCGCTACCTGCGAG
>JAGQWL010000377.1 GCA_020437385.1 Bacteroidota bacterium | reverse complement strand
GCGTTGCGGATTCGGCAGCACGATTGCCATGTTGCCAACGAACTTGCCGCGGACATACAGCGGATATTCCCAGATGTCGTAGTCCAGGACGCTTGCGTAAACGGCGTCCTCGGTGGAGGTTTGTACGCGCGACGTCAGTTTGATCGTGCGACTGCTGCCAACCAGATCCGAGAAGCCCTCTCCATAGGATGCCTCGAAGCTGAAGTCGATGCCGATGTCGAGGACATCCAGGATCGCGCCAACCACATCGCCCGCGACAGGGACGTCCGAGAGCGCATCGCCTAGATCACCCTCGATACCGGCTCCGAGCTGCCAGTCGCCGCTGATCTGGGTCGACACCTCGAACGAACTGGTTGTTTGTTCGAGATACGTCGCTGAGAATCCGCAGCTTCCGTCGTAGCAACTCGACACATCGAACGGCGTTCCGTTGAAAGAATCGAAGTGAATCGGCGGCGCATTCAGTATCACGAGGGGCTGTACGATATCCGTTCGCCGGAAGAACTGCGGCGGACCGAGGCGGACGCCGCGATCCCCGTAATCGCCCGCAACCAGAACGGGGTAACGCGCACCGTCATGATCGGCCAATTCGTCGACCTTGCTACCGATCTCGTCCAGATTAAACTGACTCGGTGTGTAGCGGAGGACACGCAGCAAGATGGCACTATCCGTCTGATTCTGGCCAATGCCCTGAGCGGTTATGATCTCCGGCCGATGGACCGTCTGATCGGTGTTGCTGTACCACATCTCACTGGCTCCGTCCAGATCCGCGAGAGCAATCTGACGTCTCCCGTCCTCCTCCGGAACCGTTCCAACACCGTGGTTCGAGATCATTGTCATGGCGGATGAAAGCGTGTCGCTCTTATAGATATAAAGCTGTCGCCCCATGACGACAACTTCGTCCAGGCCGTCCTGATCGATGTCGTCCGCAACAAGACTGAGAGGATATCCGAAATTGCTATTGCTTCCATCGAGACGCTGCCTCCGACCTGTATCCACAGAAAGCACGTCCCCCTCCCAGTAGAGATCCTGCAGGAACCATTCATGTGTCGAGTTCAGGTACGGGATGTGAAGCGCAAGTGCAATGTCGTCAATCCCGTCGCCGTTGAAGTCGCCGGTTTCAACTGCGACGCGCTCGAGCCACCGCTGCTGGTTGCGCGGCGGACTGTACGCAGTTGTTCGATCCAACTCGGATAGTGTCTTGCCGTCGTAAACAACTACGATCGCGTCGATACATCCACGATTATCATTGCAACCGTCGGTCGCCGGGGCCGCCGTCGCAACGATAATCTCGTCCACACCGTCGTCGTCGAGATCGCCCGTGGCAACGTCAAAGCGTGCCGATCGATCAATCGAGGAGAGAGAGCCGCTCGACGGCAATTCAACCGCAGACTGATCGGCAACGGGCACGAGAGACGTGCCCTCCACATTGAAGGTCTCAAGATGCACCCTTCCGGACGCGTCGTTGTAGGCGAGCAGGACTTCGGCAGATTCGTCGTCGTCGAACTGTCCGGGGATAACGCGGATAGCGGACTTCGTATCTGTGAGCGTGCCGATGGTACCCGGCCCGTTCAATTCATATTCGGTGGGTGTATCCCAGACTAGCCGGGGGAGTTCATTAGGAGGAGTTTCGAGAGCGGTTGTGGGCATCGAAACGATGATGCTGCCGCCGGCGCCCTCCCACATCGAGATCGTTTCATCGACTCCCTCTCCATTAAAATTGGCAACTGCCGCATCCATCGCGTTGTCTCCTGCTACGGCAAGCGCGCCGTCGGAGGTTGTCTGCCTCCCCTGCGCCTGAAGCGAGTCTTCGATCGCCGGATTTCCGAAGCTCACGTAGTCGTACAACTTGCGCGCAACGGATCCGGCATTGTCCGGATCTGCATGCAACAGGAGTAGCTCATTGGAATCGATTATCTGCTTTCCGCCGGAAAGTGGATCGGCCGACGAAGTCTGTCCAGTTGCATCTGCTGGAAGCAACAGTACAAGTATCGGAAGAACGATGTGGGGGGCGATGCGTCCCATGGGATTTCCGTTTGATTGAGGAGAGCAATTAGAGACGCAAGAAAATGTCCGCGATCTGATCAGGAAACGAGACGATCGACTGTTGACCTGTCGATTTCGATGATCTATACTAAACCAAAAGGTTTAGTATTATGCCGATTGAAACCGTATTCGCCGCTGTCGGCGACGCAACTAGACGCGAGATCGTGGAGATGCTGTCGCGATCGGACGCGACGGTGAACGAGCTCGCCGCACCGTTTGAGATGTCGCTTCAGGCGGTCGCGAAACACGTCCGCATCCTCCAGGAGGCGGGCGTAATCAAGAAGAAGAAGATCGGCCGAAGCCATCACTGCTCACTCAATCGCAGTGCCCTGAACGATGCAAGGGACTGGATGGCGGCGCTGGAGAAGGAGTGGATGCAGCGTCTGGATCGGCTGGATGATTTCCTGAAGGATGAGGCGCAGCAACTGCGCGACGAACAACCTTGAAAGAGAACCACACCATGCAGACTACCTCAAAGCCAAAGGCGCACGCCGTGCAGGTTAGCCGACGCTATGACGCCCCGCGCGAACGTGTATTTGATGCACTTGTCAATCCGAAATCGCTTGTCAAGTGGTTCGCTCCCAACGACGAGATGACGGTCGAGGCCACATTCGACCCGGTTCCAGGCGGGCGCTACCGCGTGGAGATGATTCACGCGCTCGGCAACCGGTATGTGGTTGCGGGAGTGTACGAGGTTGTAGATTCGCCCTCGCGAATCGTGTTCACCTGGGAGTGGCAGGATGAGGCGATGAAGGGACTCGGCGAAACGCGCGTCTCAATTTCGCTCTCGGAAATCGACGGCGGAACTGAACTTGCGCTCGTACACGACGGCTTCCCGAACGAAGAGAGCGCACAAGGACACAATGAAGGCTGGAGTGGCTGCCTCTGGAGACTCGAGCGCCAGTTCCAGTCATCGGCCCTTCAGTCCTTCAGCGTGATTACCGCCCTGAACCGCAAGCTGACCGTCAACGCTGTCGAAGGAATTCCGGATGATCAACTTGCAAGGCGCACGTCTGATCAATCGAACAGCGCCATCTGGATTCTCGGTCACATCGCCAACAACCGGGCGAAAATGGCGCAACTTCTTGGCGCCGATATCAAGACGCCGCTCGCGGTGTTCGACAAGGTGTTCGACGACTCGATTGATTATCCGGGCCGGGAAGAGGTAATGGAGTTCTTTACCAAGGCGACGAACGAAATCATCAAACGACTGCCGCACACGGATGCCCGGTTCCTCGCGGGAGATGCACCATTTGAGCTGCCGACCGCGGACCAGTCGCTCCTCGGAGCCCTCAGCTTCTTCGCCCAGCACGAAGCCTACCACGTCGGTCAACTCGGGATCATCAGGAAGCAACTGGGCTCGGACGAAATCAGCTATGCCTGACGCCGGATGGAGTAACGGGGCCTACCACGTTTCCACGTTTCTTGAACGACGTGAGACATCGTCGCGGTTCGCGGACAGGGTCCTATGAGGTCCCGAGGGTTGTTGCTGTGCTTCAAGGAAACCGCAGTGGCTCGGGATGTCGCGGCTCGTTCCGAGCGAGTCCTATCTTCCCATCTTCTTCGATTCCGCGCGATCTATGATCGCGCGATCGCACGACCCCGCGGACCGATATACTC
>JAGQWL010000376.1 GCA_020437385.1 Bacteroidota bacterium | reverse complement strand
TTTGCGACTGTCACGGTCACGGATGTTCAGGTGATTCCTGATCGGACCACCGAGATCGACGTGACGATGCAGGAGGAAGTGCTTCAGGGCGAAGAAATCGTTGTTGTGGCGGAACGTCCAATTGTTGAACGCGACCGGACGACAACCACCGCCTTCGTCGATCAAAAGCAGATCGAGGCGTTGCCCGTCACTTCGGTTTCCGAGATTATCGACCTCCAGGCCGGTGTCGTGGAGGGCCACTTCCGCGGCGGGCGCACCAATGAGGTGTCGTACGTCGTCAACGGCGTGCCGATCAACAACCCGTACAACAACACCGCAGCGTTTGAAGTTGAGCAGAACATGATCTCGAGTCTGGAGGTCATCACCGGCGTGTTTAATGCCGAGTATGGGCAGGCAACTTCGGGTGTTGTCAACATCGAAACCAAATCCGCTCCCAGCAAGTGGACCGCCTCGGCGCTTGGATTTGTTCGTGCAATTGCCAGCACACGCAAGTACCCGTTCCTGAACCGGGTAGTCGAGGATGGGCAGTCGCTGACAGATCTCCGCTACGACAATTTTGTTGAGCAGGAATATTCGCTGTGGGACATCGCCGATCCCACGAATCGCGTTGAGGGTAACCTCACTGTAGGCGGACCGATCGTAAAGGAAAAGCTTGGCGTTGTGCTCAACGCCCGATACGTAAATGACAGGGGAACGCTGTTCGGGCGAGACCTGTTCAGGCCCGGCGATTACTCCAGCTATATTATCAATCCGCCGCTGTTCGGCTATCGTGATCCGGAGAATCCGCAACAGGACTACGTGATCGAATCGACCGGGACGGGAGACTTTGTGCCGATGTCAACCGGCGAGCGCCTCTCACTGAACGGCACGGCCGTACTCCAGATCGCGAGACCGCTCAAGCTCGAGTACAACGTCTTTTTCCAGGACGGCAATTCTCAGGGTTTTTCCCATTCGGGCAAGTACGTTCCGGATGGCCGCAACACGGGTTACTTCAGCAACATTACCCATATCGTCGGCCTTCGCTACGTGTTCAGCGGAAAGACCTTCGGCAACCTGTCGTATTCGTTCCAGAACGACAAGTATGATTCGTACCTGTACAAAGACTCATCGAACCCGCTGCTGGTACCAAGCAACTTCGCGAGCCAGACCGGGGAATATGCCTTCAGAGTAGGCGGAAACGACCTCTTCTCGGTTGACCAGCGCACGCGATCGCACAACATCGTCGCGAGCATATCGAGCCAGGTCAGTCGGGCAATTCAGATCAAGACCGGCGTCCAGGCGCGCTTCTACGAGCTCGACAACGACAGCTATCCGATCCTGCACATTATAACCGGGAGCGACAATCGCACGTCACGGCCCACATCGTGGAACGTCCTGATTCCGGATGAGCAGGACTGGCGTCGAAACATCCTCAAGGTCAAGCCGCGCGAAATATCCGCATACGTCCAGGACAAAATTGAGCTGACGAATCTGATCATCAATACGGGTGTTCGATTCGATCTTTTCGATCCCAATTACATCGTACCGCGTTTCTGGTCGCAGGCCGATTCGGCGTATGTACGTGATCCATCAAACCCGGCGGATTCGATCTACAACCGGATCGACACGTCCGTTAAGTACCAGTTCAGTCCGCGCGTGGGCGTAGCCTTTCCGATCTCCGAGCGCGGGGTCATTCGCTTCTCTTACGGGATGTTCTTCCAGGTGCCGAATTATTCGGACATCTTTGCGAACCCGAACTACACGCTCAACAGAGGTGGGACGGTCACCAACTTCGGCAACCCCGACATTCAGCCACAGCGCACTTCCACATTCGAGATTGGGCTGCAGCAGGGCGTGACGGATGCGCTTGGGATGGAGCTGACGCTATTCACGAAGGACGTTCGCGAGCTCCTCGCAAGCGAGATTCAGCTTACCGATAGTGGTGACTTCATCGTTCGGTCCATCAATAGGACCTACGGTACCGTTCGGGGCTTCACGCTGTCGATCTTCCAACGGCCGATCGGCCCTGTCGCATGGACAGTCGACTATACACTTCAGTTCGCCGACGGCAGCTACGCGGTGTCCGGGGATCAATTCCTGCGCGTCCGAAACGGGCTTGACGAGACTTTTTCACTCGCAAGACTCGAATGGGACCGACGGCACGTCGTGAACAACACCGTGACGGTTTCCCCGACCGATGATCTGCGACTGACCCTGATTAACCGACTGACTACGGGGCGGCCCTACACGTCCGTCCGTTCGTTCGTGCAGTCGACGGTGCCGTACAACGTTGATCGACCGACGTCGTTCTTGTCCGATCTGCGGGTCTACTACAAGCCGTTCTTCCTGCCTACGGAGAACGCGCAGATCTTTCTGCAGGTAGACAACCTTTTTGACTCGAAGATTCAGACCCAGGTCTACTCGGATTCGGGCACGGCAACCGAGACGCCCACGTTGGAGCGCAATCGAAACGTGCAGATCCAGGGGCTGAACACAATCGACGAGTATTTTTCAAGACAGGACTTTTTTGGGGCTCCGCGACGTGTCGCGCTTGGCCTGAGTCTCAATTTCTAGGCGGGATCGTATGAAATCTTTGCTCCTTGCACTTGGGATGCTGCTGATGCTGGGCTCCGACGTTCGGGCTCAGGTGTACGACATTCCCTCGGAATATCGAGGAACGGTTACACGTGTCGCCCGAGGGGTGATGGACGGCAACCTCATCGAAACCAACTATCGGAACCACGGCGAGCTGTCCCGTTGGGATGATGTGCCACAGGGCGTTTACCCGCGCGGCACCAATAACCGGCACATCGATGGGGTCGGGCTGCTGGTCGCCGGCCGCGTGGTCGGCGAGCGAGCCAAGTGGCCACAGTTCTATCCGAACGCCAACGATACCCTGCTCACTCCGGTAATTCTGAACTACCGCGACTTCGGGCGCAAAATCGGCGATACGGACGGGCTGCTCTGGGGCTGGCTTCCGCTGAGCGGGTTTCACAACCCGATTCGTCGAAATCCGATTACCGGTCGCAACGAGCCGACGCCCGCGCTCTCCGACGATCCGACGACATGGCCGGAGTTCTGGCCAGACCGACTCACGAATCCGGATGACCCAGGCTGGGCCGGTCAATGGAATGGTCTCTTTGGGCGAGGTGTCTTCAACGCCGACCTCGAGTCGTACTATGTGGTCGATGATCATCAGGACTACGAATATCGAATCGACCCGCGACTCGGCCTGCCAAACAGTCCGTACGGTATCTACTATCCTTCGCCCAGCGACTCGACGATCGGTGGCCTCGGTCTTCGCACAGGCGTCAGACTCCTGCAGTGGGCCAATGTGCTGGCCGAGGACGTCATGTTCATGTTGTATGAGGTCTACAACAACGGAGAGACCTACCACGACTCGCTCTACTTTGCGCAGATCGTCGATTACGGGTTCTCACCGGAAACCGAGGGCATCGCTGCGTTCGACCCGCAGCTCGACATCGCTTTCGGGTGGGACGCGCGCGGTGACGCGATCGACCAGACTGGTCGACAGTTTCCGGTTGCCCACGTCGGGTTTGCGTTCCTCGAAAGTCCGGCGCGTCGCGACGACGGCGTCGATAACGACGAAGACGGGGTTATCGACGAAGACCGGTTCTCCGGGCCTGGAATCCGGATCGAGGGACAGGACGCGATCCGGGCATACGTCGAAGCGAACTACGATACCGAGAACTTCAGGAGGGCCTTCGCCAATAATCCCGACACGGACACGTTTGAGGATGTACTGACCTCGCGGCCGGCCTACGAGGTGGGCATCTGGTGGACCGGAGACGAGAACATGAACTGGCGGACGTTCGGCGACGAAAACGAGAACGGCCGATACGATGCCGGCGAGGCGATCTTCAACGACACCGGTCGAGACGGATTGGGCCCGAACGACCTCGGCTACCCGGGGCCTGATGACGGGGAGGCGGATGGCATACCGACGGCCGGCGAAGCGAACTTTGACCGTCTTGACATCCCCGAGTCTGATCAGATTGGGCTGACTGGATTCGATCTGAGCACGCGTCCGTTTTACGAGAACGGAGACAACCTCCGGGATGATACCTGGCTCTGGGGTCAGATGCAGCGTTCGCTGTTTCCGCTGGGAACGAAGCCGGCACAGTTTATCGCAGACGTTGAACCGTTTCTCCTCTTCGAGTCGGGTGCCGTAAAGCTTGACCCTCAGCAGACAGATTTCTTTTCGCTTGCGTGGGTGTTCGGGCTCGGTGTAACGAACGGCGGGGCCGCAGACAACGCGTCGGCACGCGAGGATTTCTTTAAGAACCGGATTACGGTTCAGAATATTTACGACGCGAACTACAACTTCGCGCAGCCGCCTTTTATCCCCACTTTGACCGCGGTGCCGGGTGATCGCGAGGTCTTGCTCGGATGGGATGACATTGCACTTCAGTCGTTCGATCGATTTACCCAGACCTACGACTTCGAAGGGTTCAAGCTCTATCGAGGGACGGATCCGTTGTTGCTTGGCACGCGCTCAATCACGGATGTCAACGGAACGCCGACATTCAATCGCCCGATCGCGCAGTTCGATTTGAAAGACGGGATTCGCGGCAACGTACCGGTCCTCGGGAATACGGCGATCTACGATCTTGGCAGCGACACCGGACTTCAGTTCTTCTATGTAGACCGGGACGTCACAAATGGGATCCGCTACTACTACGCGCTCGTCGCGTACGACCAGGGCGTTTACGATGAGGACGGCAATCTCATTATCGATCCACAGGAAAACGTCTTCAACTTTGCGGTCGACGAGTTTTCGAATCTGAGGCAGAAGTCGCAGAATGCCGCCGCCGTCGTGCCGCGTTCGCGCGCCGCCGGTTTCGTCAATTCCGGTACCGATCAGGACCTTAGTCGTCCAACAGAGGGAAGCGGCACGGGCGGTATCGACGTCCGCATCGTCATCCAGGAAGAAACCCAGTTCGGTGACATCTATCAGATTACGTTCCGGGATTCGACGCTCTCGACGACGGACTACTTCACTGACGCCTACATGGTCGAGAACGTTACCCAGGGCACCGTGATTGTACCGTGGACTGAGATGGCGACCTCGACGCCGCTGATCGACGGATTCTTCGTTGAGATCTTCAACGACGAACTCATTGAACCCTACCGAGAGGAAACCGGTTGGGTCGTGAATGACGGGACAGCGGAAGAGCAGACGTCGCTCGATCCGCGTGACCTGGATGGCGTGAACAACACGTGGATCGGGCAAGTCGCGATTCGGGAAAGCTCGGATCTCGAGCCAAACTGGGAATATATCCCCGCCAACTTCGAGCTCCGGTTCTTTGACGAGGACGTCTACTACCCGCCGCGCTTTCAAACGACGCGTTACCTGCGTGACTCCCTCAACGTCATGGGTTACAACCTCGAGACGGGCGAAGAGACGGAGCTGCTGGTGCTCGACCTCAATGACAACGGGCAATACGATTCGGGTGACGAACTCATAATCGACGAACGTATCGGTACTCGCTTCTTTCGTGCCGCCGTCCGGTTCCGTACCGCAGCCGGGGAGGAGGTGCGTCCGGGTGCCGGTGATGTGTTCCGAATTGCGAATCGTAAACCGTTCCGTGATGGAGATTATTTCCGATTTGAGTTGAGTTCACCAACGGTTGACTCGGACCTTGCCGCACAGGAAATGGAAAACATCCATGTTGTTCCGAATCCGTACGTGGCGACGAGTGCACTCGAGCTCCGATCGAGTACACAGGCACGGGGCGACCGGCTGATCCAGTTCGTGAATCTGCCGCAGCAGTGTACCATCCGCATTTACAATCTGCGGGGGGAAATGGTGAGTTCGATCAGTCACGAAGGAGTTGGAAATGACGGTACCGCGTACTGGGATCTGCGAAGCAGCGACAATCAGGACGTTGCGTACGGGGTGTATCTGTACCACGTCGAGGCACCGGGCATAGGAGAAAAGGTGGGCAAGTTTGCCTTGATCAAATGAACACGACGCACCGCTCACGCGCCGGCCGTCAATCGCGGCGGGCAATCGCTACCGAAATCATGCGACGTTCCATCGTATTGACTGCATTGGCAACGTGTCTTGTGCTGCCGGCTCAGGCCCAGCGCAAGGTCGGGACCACAGCCGCTACGTTCCTCACGCTTGGTACCGGCGCCCGAGGTGTTGCGCTTGGCGATGCCTACATGGCATCCGCGCGCGGTGCCGATGCCCTGTTCTGGAACCCTGCCGGTATGGCGATACCGGTGGACGATACACCAATGGGCTCGATCTTCTTCACCAACTACGACTGGGTTGTCGACATCGGGTATAACGCAGTCGGGTTTTCGCTGCCCGTTGCGTCGAACCGAATGCTCGGGGTGAGCTTCGCAAAGGTCGACTACGGCCGGATGGACGTGACGACGCTCGATGAACCGGACGGTACGGGCGAACGTTTCGGAGCCAGCGACATGGTTTTCGGCCTCAGCTATGCACATCCGCTGACCAACCAATTCTACTTCGGCGGCACCGCAAAGTATGTGTCTCAGAAAATCTGGGACATGAGCGCCAATACCGTGGCCATCGATATCGGGTTCGTCCTCATCACGCGGTACGTGAACGGAATCCGCCTGGCCGCAACGATGCAGAACTTCGGCGGCAAGATGCAGATGGACGGCGTCAACACGGAGATATTTGTCGACCCGTTCAACGAAACCGACGGCAACAACGAAAGTATCCCTGTACGTTACAAGCTCGACGAGTGGAGCCTGCCGATTTCGTTCAAATTCGGAATCGCGGTTCCGGTCGTGAAGACGAAGTTCGTTCAATGGGAGCTGATGGCGGAATCGCATCAGACGAACGACCAGTATCTGAATGCCGACGTGGGGTCCGAGTTGCGGTTCATGTTCAACGGAACCAACCTGAACTTCCGCGCCGGATACCGCGACCTGCCGCTGAACGACATCGACACGCACGCAGTATTCGGTGCGGGTCTGGATACGCCGATTCGGGGACTGAGATTTGGTTTTGACGCCGCATATATCCCGTTTGACCGCCTTGGCAGTGCGACGCTTATCGACCTCCGACTGTCCTTCTGAGAGAGCCCTGTCCTTCCGCGTTGTACTTCTGGTCTGTCTGGCCTGGACCGCATCGGCCTATTCGCAATCGCGGGACTCAACCTGGGCAGCGAGTGTCCTGCCCTTCGATCCCGGTCCCGTCATCGCATCGGTGAACGGTGAGCCGATCACGAGGGAGGCCTACGAACGCTCGTTCGTGCGGCACCTCATCATCACCGGTGCCAACGACGACTCCACGCAGCGTCGGCTGCACCTCCAATCGTTGATTGACGACGTACTCCTCGCACAGGAGGCGACCGCGCAGGGCCTTCGCGACGATGCTTTCGACGCTTTCATCCATCAACACTCGCGGAAAGCGCTCAACGACCTCTACTATTACTCCCAGTTCCTCGATACGACGGCGCACGTTTCGGATCAGGAGACGCGCACGGCATACTGGAAAGCGCAACGGAAGCTCTTCGTCCGCCAGCTCTATTTCCGACATGAAAAAGAGGCTAACGACTACTACCGACGCTTGCGCAACGGTGAGGACTTTGTTGACCTGGCAAATGAGCACTACAACCTGGTGCCGTACGACTCGACGGCGGGGTGGCTAGGCGAAGTCAGCTACTTCTCGCTGGACGACGCGTTCGCGGAGGCGGCCTGGTCGCTGGACGTGGGTGAGTACAGCAAACCCGTGCGAACGCGCCTCGGCTATCACATTCTTCGTGTGGAGAACGTCAACTACAATCCGTTGCTGACGGAATCCGCGTATCAGACGGCACGCCCCCGTGTTGCGTACAAAACCCAGGAGCGTCGCAACAACCTGTCGGGCGATGCCTGGGTGAAACAGCAGATGGTTGAGGTGGATGTTGCGATTGACCGAACGGCAATCGAGCAGGTATACCGCGTCCTCGCAGCTCACGCACGTAGGGAATTCACGGATGCGCCGCCGCCTCCCGTTCTGGACAACGAACAAGCCTCGGTTGTCGGTGAAGACCTCAAACCCGACACGCCGCTCGCAGCTTACTCGTTTGGGTCGGAGCGCCGCGTGTTCACCGCCGGCGACTATATCCAATGGCTGCCGTTCCTGCCGTACGAAGAGGCGTTGAACCGGACAATCCCCTCGGTGGGACGCGCACTCAGGTATGAGGTGTTCGCAGCAAAGGCGGAGGCACTTGGACTTGATCGCGATCCGTGGCTGCAGTCCGACAATGACTACACGGCCACGTTCTATCTTGCAGACAGAATGCTCGAGGCGCTCGCACCTGAACTGGATGTGCCGCTTCCGGATTCTGTATCGGCGCGGTGGAGGCGTCAGCAGACACATGAGAAGGTGTTCGCCGATTTCTGGACGATCAAGGTGCCGACGATGAAAGACGCGAGGCAGACGCAGGGTGCTGTCTCCGAAGGGTGGGCCGAACCCGGCGCTTACGCAACCTATCTAAGCTACGTCGATACGGACGTGGAACGGCTGCCGGCTCTGGCGGGCCATCTGGCCAAGGTACCCCTGGGAGCCGCGCAGGTTGTCGGCACCGTCGACTCGTGGTATGTGCTTCAGGTCAACGCGAGGCGATCGGTCGCGATTGCGGACTCCGGAGCGGTACCGTCGGCCGTCCGGCAGGCGTACAACCTTGGACGGCATATTCAGCGGCTGCGGGGCGACGCGGAAATCACGATTGATCTCGATTCGTTCCGGGCGACGATGTCGCATTATGCCGATGTTCCGGGCGCTCCGTCGCATAAGCAGATCGGACAATAATCTTGGACTAGCAACGAACAAACATGACTAAAATGATGCAGCGGGCTCGCCACGTCGGGTTTGTCTTGATAGCCTGTCTCGGAGCAACGTCGCTTGCGCCGGATGCCTACGGACAGCGATATGAACTGGTCTGGGCGGATGAGTTTGACGGTCCGGACGTTGACCGATCCGCTTGGACGTTCTGGGATGGGGGCGCCTACAACAGCGAACTTCAATGTTACACAGACGATCCTGAAAACGCGTTCATCCAGGACGGGGTCCTGCACCTGCAGGCGCGACGCGAGACTCGAACGTGTCGCACGGTGTCCGGTGGCGAAAAGCAATACGACTATACGTCCGCGCGTATCGAGTCCTGGCCGGCACACGGCGCAGGCGCTGCCGGCAAAGCGTGGCGCTACGGGCGATTCGAGTATCGGGCCAAGCTTCCGCCGGAGAACAAGGGTTTATGGCCGGCGCTGTGGCTGATGCCGGCGCGCCCTCAGTACGGTGGCTGGCCCTACAGCGGCGAGATCGACGTAATGGAGTATCGCAGCAATGAACCGACGTCAGTACATGGAACCATCCACTTCAGCGCACTTGCCTATCCCGGTTCGGGCAACGCGAATACGGACAGGCGTTCCAGCGGCGGAGATTACTCGATTGCGAGTGGTTCCTTTGGAGATGACTTCCATGTATTTGCGGTGGAATGGGATGAAGACGGCATTCGGTGGTTCGTCGACGAGGACCAGTTCTACGAGATCCGGCGCAACATGATCGAGCAGACGGCCGAGGTGTACCCGTTTAACCAGCCTTTCTACTTCATCTTGAATCTAGCCGTCGGCGGACACTACCTGCCGAATCCGGACGCCACAACGGTCCTTCCATCCGCAATGCTTGTCGATTACGTGCGCGTGTATCAGGACGCCAATGAGGCTCCCGAAGTGAGCCTTGCGCTGGAAGGAGACGTTAAGGCTAAGGCGACAGTTCAGCTAACGCCGGTTGCTTCG
>JAGQWL010000051.1 GCA_020437385.1 Bacteroidota bacterium | reverse complement strand
GTATTGGCAAGCATGTAGTCAATTGCCTGCTCGCGGCTCCATCCAATTACGTGCATGCCGGGATCCACGACGAGCCGCGCGGCCCGCAGCGCCTGGTTCGATAACATCCCCATTCGGTCAGCCTCTGACGAATACAGCCCCATCTGGTCCGCGAGCAACTCAGAGTAGAGCCCCCAGCCTTCCGCCATGGCGGCCACGTAGATGTAACGAAGCACCGGATGGACGTGCCCGCCGCGAAGCGCAACACTCATCTGCAGGTGATGACCCGGATAACTTTCGTGGAACGCCGTCGCTTCGAGTCCGACGCGACTGATCGTCTCCGGCATGTACGTGCCGAGTTCGTACGTACCCGGGCGGGACCCATCGATGGAACCCGCCGAGTAGTACCCACCGCCCGATGCCTTCTGATACGCCGGAAACGGCTTGACAATCATCTCGGTGTCCGGAACGTACCCGAACCAGTCGTGAACCGCAACCGAAGCACGGTCCACTGCTGCACGGGCATAGTCGAGAATCTCGTCTTCGGACCGGAAGGTGTACGTGCGATTGGTACGAAACCGCTCGAGCAGCGCCGGCACGTCCTCCGTCCCGAAATGTTCACGTGCGATCGAAAGCATCTGCGCCTGGATCGATGCCATCTGGGTCAGGCCGGACTGATGGATGTCGGCCGCATCAAGGGCCAGCGAGGTGTGATACCGAACGGACGCTGCGTAACATTCGGCTCCGTTCGGATTGTGAACGACGCCCACTTCCGGCCGGCCGCGGTATTCATCGCGTAGAAAATCACGGTACCGGACGATCGCCGGGTTGATCGATTCGGTCACGACCGTCTCGACGGCCGACTTGAAGTTCGCATCTTCGCTTCGATCGGCGGGCGTGTAGAACGGCGACCCTGTCGCTTCACCGGCAAGCATGTTGTTGACCTGATCAAGAACCGCATCGACATTACTTTGCGGAGCGAGGTAACCCGCGTCCATACCGATCCGCAGGTTTGCAACCTCGCGGTCGATGTAGTCGGGGACCTCTCGGAGTCGCGATAACGCATCCGCGCGTTCGGCTTCTGTAACGACCGGCTGAACCGCGAATGTCGATGAGAGCATCGCCATCCATCCGTTGGAAGTTGGACTCACCTTCCAGAGCTCCGTGCGACAGACGCGCAATCCGGTTTGCGCCTTGAGTCGGTCGAGGGTGAATGCGTAAGGGACCGCCGCATCGGTTCCCTCCAACGTCGCTGGATCGAGCGCCTCCAGAGTGCCTCGCCACGTATCGACTCGGGCGTCCCACTGCCTCAGCGCGGCCTCACTCCGATCGCCAAGCTTGTCCATCGGCGTGTCGGGGTAGGCGATCTCGAACGCCTCCTCCGGAAACTGGTGGTAATAACCGTCAACGAACTCCTGTGCGACCCGAAGTGCCGACTGCGGTGGTGTCTCCCGGGAGCCGGATTCCGATGAGCAGGCGGAAAGGAGCGTGACGCTGGCGAGGAGGGTTGCGGCGGCGAGCAGTGAAACAATTCGCATGGCGATTGGCAGGACTGAGGAGGACGATCGGGCAGACAAGTATACGACACGATGCAAACCGAGACCCACCAAGCCGCCGCAATGGCGCGGAGGCAAACAGCCGGTCCTTGATACTAATCAGGGCAGGTCGTTCGTTCTGGAGGTAGTTGTTGGCCCGGCGTTCACCGGGACCCGACGCAGAGCGCCAGCGCGGTGAACAGGAGCCGGACCTGAACCATCACCAACCCTGGAGGCTCTGAACATGTTTGGACGCAATCTGGCGGTGGTCGCCGTTGCGACCTTCGCGGTTACGTTTCTATCGGGATGCGAGAAGCAGAACGACGCGAACTACGGCATTGTCGAGGACGACATCACTGCCGTTTCCCCTGCAACCAGCGACAGCATTCTCGTCGTCGACGAGACCATTCTGGGATACATTGCGGCGCCACGCGCCTCATTGCGGGACATTCGTTCCGCACTTATGGACGACCAGACGTCCGGCACCGACGAACTGCTTGGCGGCGCGGAACTGCTGAATGCACGCGCTGCGAACGCAGCCGGCGAAACGAAGAAGGATCTTGAGGAAGAAGCCCAAAGCCTCATCGCTCTGGCTGAGCGGACAAAGATTGGTCCGAGGATTACCCAGGACGAATTTGACGCCGAGCTGACCCGATCGAATGTTGTACTCGCAGGATTCCACCTCCAGCAATCCGAAATATTTGTCGGAGAGCGCAAGTTTTCAGAAGCTGCGAAGGCGGCCAGTGCAGCGTCCGTATTCCTGAATGATGCAGCGGAGATTTCACCGCTTGCACTTGAGCTGCCGCTCGAAACGCTGAGCTTCGACGCAACGGATATCGCCAGACGAATCGACGAATCCGAATCCAGCGCGAACGAATCGTTGGTCTCGCAGGTTGGAGCACTTCGCACCCGCGCGCACGAACTGTACGTTGCCGCGAAGGAGCCGGTGTCTTAGGAAGGAGGGAAGGAATGAGGGAATGAAGGAAGGAATGAAGGAATGAGGGAATGAAGGAATGAAGGCGCGCTCGGAACGAGCCCAGCGACTACGGCATCGAAGAAGCAGGGAAACAACCTCTGGACCCCTATTGGAACGCATCATCGAGCCTTAGTCCCTAAACTCAAAGCCGCCCCCCCGATCTGACAACTGACAACTGACCTCTGACAACTTTGCCTATCACTGCTCACTTCGCGAGCGAAGCGAGCGTCCC
>JAGQWL010000375.1 GCA_020437385.1 Bacteroidota bacterium | reverse complement strand
GAATCGCTGCGACTCCGGACATAATTTTTCGCATCTGGCGGAGAAATTCGGCACCATTCTCCGGAGCATCCGGCCCGCGATACTTCGGCAGACCCGGGAACGACAATGACAGCTTGGATACGTGTCCCGTCCCTGTATCTAGAATCGAAAGCGTATCTGCCATGAGTCCGGAAACAAATACGTCCCCATCGACCCAACGGAGCGTAGTACTCATCCATCTACGTTCGAGATTCGGATAGCGGCTGTGGCGGACCACAAAGGTCTTTTCAACGTCGCCCTTCGCGTCGTGAATTGCGACATTCTCCTTCGTGCGGTCCAGCGTGATCAGATTTCCGCTGTCATCAGTCGTCCAATGCATTGCCTGTGGTACGCGGTCAGAATACATACGACCCTGACAGTCACCTTTGTGGCTGAAGCGAACGAAGAACGGCGCCTGAACAATCGAAACAACAAGCCCGGATCGATAGAAATGAGCGTCCATCGGCACCAGCTCCGTTCCCGGCAGACAGGCCTCAATAGTGAGCTTCCTTATCAGCACACCGTCCGGCGCGAACAGCAGTACTTCGCGACCGATGCGATCGATGGTCAGCATTGTGTCTCGATAGACCTCGAGGGAATTCACAGAACCCACCAAGACCGAAGCATCCAACGGAATCCGCTGCTCAAACTCAAAGCCGTCAATCTTCGGCGGGTAATCCTGACCGGTGGAAACTCGTACAGCAACTGCTTGCAAGACAAGCAGCGTAGGCAAGACGAAATGTGATACTGAACCCTGAGTTCTCATGCCGCGGACGGGCTCGCAGAATCTTCGATTCTGCGGAATCGAAGGAGATAGGAAGATAAGAAGATAGGAACGTTCCGAGGCTGTCCCGCGGCTCGGCGGTGACACGCGGCTCGGAAATTCATGCGGGACCCCACAGGACGTTGCCAACGAACCACGGCGACAAGCCGATCCAAGCGGCGGACACTGATGGGAACGTGTCCGCGAGGGCTACGATTCTACGACTCAACGATTCCACGATTCTCCAATCAGGGGCATTCCACCCGACTCACGACTCGACCAGCTCGGCTTCGTCCGATGTTGCCGGCACCGGTTGCAATTCTGCAACGTCAACGTGCCGAACGAACGCTGCGATCACCGCAGCGATCAGGCACAACACCCCGCAGATCACGAACGCCGTCGGGAAGTTACCCGCGTCGCCGAGTCGTCCGCCGAGGATCGGTCCCGCGATCCCGCCAACTCCGTACGCGAGGAAAACCAGCGGATACAGCGCCGCGATATTCTTCGCGCCGAACGTATCCGCCGTGATCGTTGGGAAGAGCGCAAAGTTGCCGCCGAAGTTGAATCCGATCAGCGCTGCACCCAGATACAACAGCGCGGGTGTTCCGGCCATCTTGATGAACGCGATGACAAAGAGACCCTGCGTCGCACACATAACGATGACGGATGTCCGCCGGCCGAGCCAGTCCGACACCGTCCCCCACACGATCCGGCCCAGTCCGTTGGCGAGCGAGAAAAAGACGGCCATCGCCGTGCCCGCAACGGCGCTCGCAGCCGCCGCGTCTAGTCCGCCGCGAACCAACGCCTCCTGCGGAAACAGCTTCATCAATCCGATCGTCATGAGGCCGGCACTCGCACTGAACACGAACGCAGCGAAAAGCATGTAGTACTGCGGCGTGCGGATCATCTGGGACGCCTTGAAGTGCGTACCGTGCGCCACCTTGCCCGCGCCCGCTTCGTGCGGCACCCAGCCTTCGGGGATCCAGCCCTCGGGAGGAAACACCATCCACCTTCCCCCCACCGCGACGAGGATCGCGAACAGCACACCGTAAATCACGAACGTCGCGTTCAAGCCAACGTTGGCAATCAGGTTGCCCCAGGACCCCGCGAGCTTGACCCACAACATCGCACCGAATCCGAACCCCGCTACCGCGAGTCCCGTGATCAAACCCTTCTTGTCGGGAAACCACCGCATGCCGACAGCGATCGGGACAACGTACGCGAGTCCGATACCGGCCCCGCCGATGATGCCGATGAATAGTACGAGTCCGACAACGTGCGTCCCGCAGACGAGTCCGGCGAGGATGTAGCCGATTCCGAGCGTGAGTCCGCCGAGCTCAACAAGCAGCCGCGGACCCAACTTCGGCATGAGGTAGTAGCCTGCCGCAACCATCACGATCGCGAACGACGCAAGTCCGGCCGAGAAGACGAACTGTGTCTGCGCCGCAGTCCATCCGGCGGCGGAGAGCGATGGTGTAAAAACGGACCACGCGTAGATCGCGCCGAGACAGACCTGGATCAGGACGCCGCCGACGACAACAAGCCAACGATTCATCGCAGTTACCGGCTTTGAATCCGGAGCGCGCAAGTACGCACCGGGGCGCAAGGGGGCGCGTCGTCTGGAGGTTACTGCGGGGACGGTCGGGGATGCGTGGTGGACTCCCTTATCGGGATGCCGGGGGAAAGCGGTGGAGGCGGACCGAGTTGACAGAGGCCAGCTGTCACTTGTCAGACGTCACCGGTGCCGCCTTGGCTATTTCGTAATCCTGCTATAATCTCAGGCAACTGATTGGAACGCGTTTTCGTGTCGCGACGGGCACGAAAGGTCTCGGAGGAAACGTAGAAACGCCGATAGCTAAGAGCGGTACAGCCGATCTCGCAATAATGGTCCGGATGATAGTCCGCAGCCGGTAGTAGTATCGTGTTGAACCGATGGGTCTCGCGATGACGTCCAAAATTCATTCCTCCATTCTTCCGCCGCAGCAGGTATCACCGCGGCGACTTGGGATGACCGCAGCCACTCCCATCTTCTTATCTTC
>JAGQWL010000374.1 GCA_020437385.1 Bacteroidota bacterium | reverse complement strand
CGCGACCTGATCGGTCCGTTCCATTGCGAACAGCCGGTCGCGCTGCACGTGCAACTGCTGCAGATGGGTCTGTGAGCTCCACACGGCGCGATGCGTGTGTCCGGCGATCAGGATCAGGCGCTCCTTCGAAGCGGCCCACTCGTACATGATCCGATCGTGCTGCCCTCTCAGGCATGCGTCACGAGACGGTGTCGTCTGCCCGATTCCCGTCAGCCGCTGGACGTACCGGTAGATCCGCAAGAACCATCGCGAGATGCGTTTGATCTTGTCCGATCCGAAGGTACCCTGATGACCGTGAACGAGCAGGACCGTGCCGATCGACGCACCGCTCTCCAGTACCTCGAAGCGGATTCCCTCGTAGACTGCGTTCGTTGGCATGTACGGAGCGAGGGAACGGCGAACCGACCGCTCGACCATCCACTCGTCGTCATGATTCCCCCAGATACGGAAATAGCGTCCCGGCCCAAACGACGCTTCCTTATTGAGAGAATCCGAATGCGCACGTTCGACTGCAGGAAACGACTGCTCCCAGAGTTCTTCGACGTCGCCGAGCAGTACCAGTGAATAGCCCGACTCGCGATAGTAGTCCAGAGCCGCGTGGTACGCCGGCTTGCACAGGACAAACTCGTCGGCGCGATCACCGGCGCCTTTGTGTTGATCGGAGAGGATGATGTAACGGTGAGGCGAATCGGTGTGGAGTGGAATGGAAAGCGTGAAGTGCCCCTCGAGCGCACGATCCAGCTCTCTCCCGATGTCGCCGTTGTCGGTCACTTGCCCGGTTGCCAGGCGGCGATGCGATCCCGGATCCACTCGCTGACGCGATCAACCGAAACGCGATCCTGCTCCATGGAGTCTCGCTCCCGAATCGTCACCGAATTGTCGGACTCGGTCTCACCGTCGATCGTCACACAGTACGGCGTTCCGATCTCGTCCATCCGCCGATAACGTCTTCCAATCGCGCCCTTCTCATCGTAAAACGTGTTGAACGAACGCTGCAGATCGACTTGAACAGCGCGCGCGCGTTCGGGCATACCATCCTTTTTGACCAGCGGAAATACCGCCACCGTCACCGGGGCGATCGATGGGTGAAACTTCAGAACGCTCCGCGTCTCGTCGCCCACCTGCTCCTCGCTGAATGCGTCGCAGATGAGCATGAGGATTGTCCGATCCAGACCGACGGATGTCTCGACGACGTACGGAATATATTTCTCCTTCGTATCCGGATCGTAGTACTCCATCTTCTTGCCGGAGAACTCCTGATGACGCGACAGGTCGTAGTCGGTGCGCGAGTGAATTCCTTCGACCTCCTGCCAGCCGATTGGAAACTCGTACGTGATGTCGACCGCGGCATCCGCATAGTGCGCGAGCTTTTCGTGGACGTGCCAACGGAGTTTTTCCGATCGGATCCCGTTCGACAGGTGCCAGTTCATCCGCTTTTCGCGCCACTCCTCGTAGGCCTCCATCTGTGTACCAGGGGCAACGAAGTACTGCATCTCCATCTGCTCGAACTCCCGGGTCCGGAAGATGAACTGGCGCGCGACAATCTCATTGCGAAAGGCCTTGCCCATCTGGGCGATCCCGAACGGAACCTGCAGACGCGCCGTCTCGCGAACGTTATGGAAGTTGACGAAGATGCCCTGCGCCGTCTCCGGGCGAAGGTAGATCTGGTTCTCCGGATTCTCGATTGGCCCGACCTGCGTCGAGAACATCAGATTGAACTGACGAACCTCCGTCCAATCGAACGCGCCGGAATCCGGGGACCGAATCTCCTCGGACTGAATGATGGCATACAGCCCTCCCGGCATGTCGTCCGAGTTGAGCGCGTCCACAAAGCGTGCGTATACCGAATCCGCCTCGTCATCCTTTCCCTTGGAACGGAGTTTGGCGATATGCCCTTCGATAAGCTGGTCCGCTCGATAACGCCGCTTCGACTGCTTGTCGTCGATCATCGGATCGTTGAACGCGTCAACGTGACCGGAGGCCTTCCAGACAGTGGGATGCATCAGAATCGCCGCATCCAGACCAACAACATTGTCGTGGTGCTGTACCATCGACTCCCACCAGCGCTCGCGTACGTTTCGCTTCAGCTCAACACCCAGCGGGCCGTAATCGTAGGTCGCTCCGAGGCCGCCATAAATTTCGGAGGACTGAAAAATGAACCCGCGTCGCTTACATAGCGAAACGATGTTTTCGAACGTCGTGCTGCTCATCCGGGGACCGGTCGTAGTGACGCAAGACGCGGGCGGTCAGGGACGCGGACCGCGCCTGGCGGATTAGATGCCTGGCGAAAGTGGAGCCAAAAAGCTACTACGACGGGCTGTCGATAGCAATTGTGCTGGATGGATTTGAAACGAATGTGACTCAGCGCCGGTGATCGGTGCGCGCCATCAACTGCCCTTCCTTCCAGGTCGACTCCATCAGGAGTCGGCCGCTTGGATGGTACTGCTCCCACCTCCCGGTGCGCTGTCCGCCGGCGTATTCGGTTTTCCACTGCGGTGAACCGTCCGGAAACCACCAGATCTCTGAGCCGTCGCGTTCCCCGTTCACGTAGTGGGTAGAACGGAGCAGATTGCCTTCATGATCGTAAAGCCGGGACTCGCCGTGCTCCAGACCATTCTCCCAGTTT